>CAZHFT010000026.1:5012-7932 GCA_964531875.1 uncultured archaeon
TGAAATTCTTTATGCAAACCAAAAAATAAGCGAATTAATTTATGAAAGTGCAAAAAAATATTTTAGCGATTCAAAAAAATGGCAGGAAGGAAAATGATTGTCCTACTGAGCGAAAGCGAAGTGGACGCGTACCCCACAGCCGCAACTGTGGAATGGCAGGAAGGAAAGTGAAAAAATGAAAAAAATTATTTTAAAAAAAAGTATTATTCCCGCATGTGATTTTGATAACTTAGAAGAATATGAAAACTTAGTAAAAGAAACTTGTAAAGTAGAAGGAATAAGTTCTTACAAAATTGGATTTGAATTAGGTTTGAAATATGGTTTACCCAAAGTAGTTGAAGTAACAAGAAAATATACTGACAAACCAATTATTTATGACCATCAAAAAGCAGGAACCGATGTTCCATTTACAGGTGAAAGATTTGCTAGTGTTTGTGCAGAAGCAGGAATAGATTATATAATTCTATTTCCTCAAGCAGGGCCAGAAACAGAAAAAGAATGGATTAAAGCTTGCCAGAACGCAGGGTTAGGAGTAATCGTTGGTGGAGAAATGACTCACCCCGGTTATTTGAAAGAAGATGGTGGTTTTTTGGAAGACAATGCGCCTTTGAGAATGTATGAAGTTGCGATTGAACAAGGAGTAACTGAATTTGTTGTCCCAGGAAACAAACCAGAAAAAATTAAAAAATATAAAGAATTTTTTGATTCAAAAGGAATTATTCCAATACTTTATTCTCCAGGATTGGTTTCACAAGGCGGAAGCATAACTGAATCAGGAACTGCCGCCGGAGAAAATTGGCATGCAATAGTAGGCAGAGCAATTTATACTGCAAAAGACAAGAAAAAAGCCGCTGAAGAACTAAGTAGTCAATTATAAAAATAAACAATACTTAGTGAACAATAGTATTTATTTTATTTAATTGAAAGCGAATTATATCCAACTGTAAAAAGTTTAAATACTCGAATGGACTTTTTTTAAGCATGGATTCAATTAATTACTCTCAAGAATTTAAAGTCAAAATAGTAGATATTGCCGCAGGAAAACTAATTGCAATATTAAACGAAAAAGAAGCACAAGATCTGGGGGTTTCTCCATTAGACCGAGTAGAAATTACTAATCCTCGAAACAAAAAATCAGTTAATGTTGTTGTAGATATAACCGATTCAATTATAGACGATAAAGAAATCGGGATTTTTAAAGATGTTCATGAACTTCTTGGAATAAAAGATGGGGCAAAAGTAATAGTGAATCCGAGCGAAAGACCAAAAAGCATTGTATTTATTAAAAAGAAAATGAAAGGGGAAAAACTTTCACAAGAAGAATTGACTCAAATAGTAGAAGATATTGCTTCAAATAAATTAAGTGAAATAGAAACTACTGCATTTATCTCTGCAGTTTACATGAAAGGTTTTGATTTAGATGAAACTGTTTACATGACAAAAGCATTAATTGGAAACGGAAAAACTTTAAAAATTCAAAATGCAACCGTAGTAGATAAGCATTCAATTGGAGGAACTAATGGAAGAGCAACCATGATTATTGTTCCAATAATTGCGGCTGCAGGATTTGCAATACCAAAAACATCATCCCGTTCAATAACTTCTTCAGCAGGAACCGCAGACGCAATGGAAGTTCTTGCAAATGTTTGTCTTTCACTTAAAAAAATTAAATCAGTAGTAGAAAAAACAGGCGGATGTATTACTTGGGGCGGCGCAGTAGAATTAGCTCCCGCAGATGACAAAATAATAAAAATCGAACACCCTCTTTCTCTTGACCCCGAAGGCCAAGTAATTGCAAGCGTAATGGCAAAAAAAGCAAGTGTAGGTGCAAAATATGTAGTAATTGATTTACCAGTTGGACCATTTGTAAAAATCAAATCAAGAGACAAAGCAGAAGAAATGGCACTAAAATTTATTGAAGTTGGAAAAAAACTTGGAATGAAAGTAGAAGTTCTAATAACTAATGGTTCAGAACCAAGTGGAAAAGCATTTGGTCCAGCTCTTGAAGCAAAGTATGCTTTAGAAATACTTGAAGGAAAATTCTTTGATAATCTTGCTCAAAAATCAATAGAACTAGCAGGAGCCTTACTTGAATTAACCGGAAGTGTTCCAAAAGAACAAGGATTTGATAAAGCATTAGAAATACTTGAATCAGGAAAAGCATTAAAGAAATTTAAAGAAATAATAAAAGCACAAGATGGAACAATTTTTTCTTCAGATCAAATAATTCTTGCAAATCTTAAAAAAGAAATTAAATCAACCTACTCAGGAGAAATAAATTCGATTAATGTAGGATTATTAAATAAAATCGCAAGACTTGCAGGAGCTCCCGCAAACAAAAAAGCAGGAGTAATGTTAAAAATAGAACATGGAAGTAAAATTAGCAAAGGACAAATCCTTTTTGAAATTTATTCAGATAATAAAAGAAAACTTGATGTTGCATACAAATTTGCAAAAAATAATAAAGTAATAACAATGAAAAGAATTATTCTTGAGAAATTTTCTTAAAAAAATCAACAAACTCTTTAGTAGTTAAAAGATTAGTTTTAACATTAGTTAATCCTTCTTTTTCAATTAACTCAGAATAATCTTTTTTTGGAAAAACTCCTTTCATTGATTTTAAACAATTTTTTAAACCATTAGCAAAATTTTTATTTTTATAACGAAAAACATTTTTTACAAATAAAATAAATTTTTCAATATCTTTAATCCCGCAAAATTTTTTTCGCCTAGTTAATTTTAGTAACGCAGAATATGTTTCTGGTTTAGGATAAAAAGAAGCAGGAGAAATACTTGAAATAATTACTTTAGTTTCGAATAAAAAATCAGTTAAAACAGAAATGTAAGAATATTCACAAAAACCAGGTTCTGCCACAAGCTTTTCAACAAACTCTTTTTGAAAAACCAAAAGCGCAGAATC
>CAZHFT010000027.1:0-7905 GCA_964531875.1 uncultured archaeon
TTCCTGTGGCACTAATGCAAGCGAGTACTCCAAAAAACCCACCTGTAAAAAAAACAAGAAATGAAATAAATGTAAAAATAATTAAGTTTATTTTTTTATAATCTATTTTTTGTAAAAAATCAATTACTTTTTTTGCTATTGCTTCTGCAAAGAAAACTGAAAAACCAAGACTAATAATTGCGCTACACATTAGTAGGAGTAATATTTCAAAACTAATTTCATTTATGTTGTTTATTGCTGATGCCATTCCTGTTCTTGTTTTTCCAATTGTATAAAGCATTAATAAACTAAAAATCAAATTCCCTGTGTTTATCCCCCCTATTATTGAGAGGTATTCTTCAGTATTCATTTTACCTGTTGTTTTTTTCATTAGAAATGCCGCTTGACTTGGGCCTATTGCAGGAAAAACAGAAATTATTCCTGAAATAAGTGCGGACAAAAAACCTATTTTTATTTTTTGTTTTGTGTTTTTTGGAGGATTTTGTTTTGGGATTTTTGTTTCAGAGAAAAAAGATTGTAATAATGAAGGTATTGCAAAAAATCCAGCAATACAAATGAAAATTGCGTTCGGGATTCCCGCATTAAGAACAAGTAATCCTAATCCTCCTGAAAGTAAAACAACAACAATTGCTTCTTTTTTTCTTGTTTCACTAAGAATCATTGCTATAATTGTTGCTAATAATATTGCTGGAATTATTAATGGAAAATATGCATTGTAATTTTGTGCAAAAGAAAAAAATATCGGAAAAAGAAAAATTGCGAATATTCCTGTTATAAGTCCGCCGAATACTGTTAGGCGTATTGCAAGTAAGCCGTCTCCGTTTAGTAACATTTGATGTCCGGGTAAAATTGTCAAAAAACTTTCTTCTGATGGACAACCAAGAAGAATATTTGGTATTGCATCAACAACGGAATGAGAAACACTCATTGAAACAATGAATAGCATGATTTCGATAGAATTGTTTAGGGGTAAGTAAATTATGAGAAATGCAATAGTGTTAGCGTGAATTCCAGGAGTAATTCCGGTGAATAATCCAGTGATAATTCCTGCGAAAATGAACAAAAGTTCTTTAATCAATTTTTTTCACTTCTTTAATGATTAATTCTTTTTTGTTTTTGTAAGAAGTGATTTTTCCAGTTGCAGTTAGAATTTCATTTTCTCTGAGTAGAAGCATTTGATTAATTTTGGGGTTAAAATAAACTGCGTTGATTAACCCCTTATTTTCTATTTCAAAAAAAGCATTTTGTTTGGTTATTGAAAGGTTTTTTATTACTCCAGTAATAGTAACCATTTCGCCAATAGAATAATTTTCTATTTGATTAATGTTAATGTTTTTTTCTTCGGGTAAAATTAAACAAAGTAAAATTAAGCCAATTATTCCAATTGCTAATCCAAAATATTTTGTATTATTTGTGTTAATTTGCATTAATTAATCTAAAAGCAACAAATATTAAAATACGTCGATTGACGATATTAACAGGTTAGTTCTTCAATTACATTAATTTGCAGTGTGAGTAAATTTGGAGGTAGTGCGGTTTCCACGCCGGTTTGTATTTCTGCAGTAATTGTTGTCAAATCGGGTTCTTGCGGATTTGGCACAATAAACACTATCCCTTTAATTTCGTTTCCGCAATCAATTGCAAGTGTTTTGTGTAATGCGTATGGAGTATCAAGTTTTCCTAATGCAGTTATTGTTTCTTGTCTTAAAATTCCTTCTGCGAGTACATCATTTTGTACAGCGAATGCTTTTGATACAACCACTGTAGATAAAGCAATTATCAGTACTGCAATTGTTATAACTTCAATACTTGCTTGTCCTTTTTTCATTTAATTACCCTGTTATGTTTGCTTGGATGGTATCACTAGAATCTTTTTCAATTAATATGGAGTATATTCCTTCTTCTGAAATATTTATGCTTGAAGGACAACCTCCTGAGGGGGTTGTGGTTTTTGTGCAAAGTTCATCTAGGCCATCACCATCTATAGTACCTTTGCAAGCAGTAGCGTTGGTATCGGATTGTAATGGGTATTTTGCAATTAAATCATCTGATACGCATTGTAAAGTTGAATCTTTTGGTATAACGATTTGCATTGTTTGTCTTGTTCCTCTTCCGGATAAATTTACATATTCTATTGCGTTTGTAATTTTTTCTTGGGATATTGTTAATTTGCTTAAGTTAGCAACATCGGTTATAGCTGATTGGGATGTATCAACAGCTGGTTGAATTATTGTTGAAATGTAAACCAATGCAATTAGTAATGTAAGAAGAAATTCAATTGATGCTTGTCCTTTTTTCATATGAATATTGCCCATAAAATATCTCCTGTAACTTGAAGTAAAATATACCCTAATAAAATTGCAGGTACAAATGCCATTGTTTTTCTCACGATTATTTCTTTTGGCATTTTTCCTTGTTTTGCTTTTTCTTTTAACTCATCGACTTGTTCTTGGGTGAATCCTCCTGCTATACTTGGATTTCCAATTATGTTTCCTTTTATTTTAAAGTCTTCTAGAGTAGTTTCTATTTTATTATTCATTATGTTCTTTATAACTCTTTTTATTGAGGGCCTTTCTGTAAATTCAATTACTCCATTTTTTTCAATTATGTATTTGTCTGGAATCATTCCTTCTTCTAAATCTTTTAAAAGTATTTTTTCTCTAAATGCATATTGTTTACTTTCCGAGTAAAGTTTCCAAAATGCATACACAATTATTAATGGTAAGCAAATAGTTATCGAATTAAACAAAAACGGTTCTAATGAAAGAATTGCGCCTGTAATTGCTGTTAAAATTATTGTTATTACTCTTATTTTTTTTGGCAGGAAACCAATGAGTATTACAAACGGCAAAATAAAAAAAGTGTCTAGGGGAATTGTTTCTATTATAATTTTTAGTCCTGCTAAAAGTACACTTAAAGAAATTAATTGTTTTCCTTTTTTAATTAAATTTTGTTTTACTTTTGTAAGTATTTCTTTGTGTTTAAAAATCGCGGTAATGCTCATTAGAAATCCTATTGGCATTACACTCAGGGAGGAATAAATAATTAGGGTTATTGCAAATAAAGGCAAGCTTATTGTAATTAGGGGGTTTGGAAAGTTTAAAAATTTTCCAATTATTGCATAATTAATTGGGTTTAGTAGAGCAATTGCTGTAACAAGTTTTACGTCTCCTCCTGCCCATACTCCAAGTTTCCATAGTAACCAGCCGAATACAAATGCGATTATTCCTGCGCTTATTGAAAGAAAAATTGGTTCTATTGTTTGGGTTTGAATTGATTCGATTATTTTTAGTATTATTGCAATTATTGCTATGCTATAGGTAAGTTTGTTGTACACCATTCTTTCTTTTAGGTCGGTGTAAGTAGCTATTATTAATGAAATTAGGGTTAAAAAAAAATATGAGAAAATTAGCATTGCGAATCAACTCATTAGAGTTGAAACAGCGCCGTCTTTGTTTCTTAGTACTTCTGCTTGTGCTCTATCTGCTAGGGTTGATACTTGAAAGGCGACGATAGTCACAGCAATAACTAACACTACTGCAAAGAGTACTGTGAGTAAGTATTCCACTGCGACTTGTCCTCGTTCTTCCATTAAATATCACTTTATGGGCATGTTGTGTCAGATGTATCTAAATTACATGCAGCAGTAATTTCTGCAGCAGTACTAGTAACATCATCACATAGTACGTCCAATCTTGACTCGCAGATTTTTATTGCGCCTGCATCAGCAGTTGCTTGAGTGTCAGTTTCTCCTTGTTCAGCAATTCCTAGTAAAAGGGTTATTACGATTACTGCTACAAGAACAGCTCCGCCAATTAATAGCAGGTATTCCAATGCACCTTGTCCTTTTCTATTCATAGTTTTTCCTCCTTATTATTTATAATCATAAATTCAAGGGTTAAGTTGTGTATTTACTTCTCCTTGTATGTCTGTTGTAACGAATCCTTTTAAGTAAAAACCCACAATAATAACAACTACGGTTGCTGCAGCAACTAAACCTAAGGTTTCTATTGCGCCTTGGGCTTTTTCATCGTTTAAAAGATTCATTCACACTCCTCCAACAATCGCCATAGACATTAATTCAGCAATAATGTATGAAAGATAAGCTACAAATAAGAGGATTGGGAAGTATATAATACTTTTCCCCATTTTTCCTTCTCGCATTAAACTAATCATTAAACTTGTTGCAAGGGACTCTATGAAAATGTATGCTTGTATTGAAAGGTTAATTATGTTTAGTGCTTTTGTTGCAGTATTTTTTTCTACTTCTGTTGCTACGGCTGATGCAGCGTTAATTAAAACGGCTGAAATAGTTGAAACAAATCCAAAAATCATTGGTGCAACTAGTCCTCCTGCAGTAAACATGAAAATAACTTGCATTATTGTTCTTGCTTTTCTTTCTTTGTTTAGTCTGTGCATTGCTCTTACATCTTCGGATATTTCTTCTAATACATTTGCAAGTCCTGCTCCTGCATAAACCGAATCAATGATTATAGTTACTGTTCTTTGAACAAGTCGAGAGTCAACATTTCTACTTAAGCTTAGTAATGCGTTTTGAAAATTTTCTCCTTCTTCAAGTTTTCTAAGAACTTCATTCATTTCTTTTTGTAGTGGGCCATAATCTGAAATTGCGATTTCTCTTAACGCGTATTCGTAAGTTCCACCTGCCCTAAGAGTGTCTGCCATTTGTCTTAGTGCATCTGGAAGAGTTTCTTCAATTTTGTCAATTCTTTGAATTGCTTTTAAGTATGGCCAACCAATTAGTAGGTCAATTAGCACTAGGAAAAATAATCCGCCTACTTGTATTCCTTGTTTTAAACCAAGTATTGTTCCAACTAAAAACCATGCGCCAATTCCAGCTAATATTGCGATTAATGCTGAAAGAATTATCCATAGTAAAGGATCTATTTTGAATTCTGCACTAGTTAGGTAACTTGCGTATTTGGTCATTATTTTTGAATTTTTTAAGAATGGTAATCTGTGTATTAAGTGTAGAGCCATTTTTTTCACACCTTTGGTTGAGATACTTTTAAATAAAGTATAAGGAATCCGAGTATTAAAGGCATTCCTACTAAGTACATTCCTGCTATTGCAAGTGGCGATATTGCAACTGCTGCAATTGAAATTGGGGCGTTAGTAACTGAACCAATTATTCCTGCAAATACTGGGGCAACAATTGCGATAAAAATATAGATTATTCCAAAGAAATTCATTCTTTCTGCAAAGTCTCTGATTTTTAATCTCATATCAAAACTAACATCTTCTGCAATTGTGTTCATTATTTCTGATAAGTTTCCTCCAGTTTTCATTGCTCGAATAATATGTAATAATGCATTTCGTAATGCTTTTGATTGGGTTCGTAACGCAAAGTGTCTTAGTGCATCTTTTGTATCTGTTCCCTCTTCAATTTCATTTATTGTTCTTGAAAATTCTTCACTAAGTACTCCATAATCTGATTTTGCAATTGTTTGTATTGTTTTGTACAGACCAATTCCTGCTTTTAGTTCTGTTGCCATGTGTCTTAATGCAAATGGAAGTTCGTTACTAACTGCGTCTCCTCTTTTTTTTGCATTACTTTTTGGAATTAGTAAAATTATTATTAATGTAAATAATGCCACGAGAATTGGAACAAGAATTGTTAATAGGTAAGGTAATTTGTAAATAATACTTATTGATGCAATGATTGCAAATACAAAAAAGCTTGCTAAGAAGGAACATGAAATTGCTATTGCTAACCATTGATTAAGTGAATATCTCATGTTTGCCGAGTACAAGTTGTATCTAACTTCACTTGCAACGGGAAATCGTTTAATTAATTTAGAAATTGGTTTAAAGATTACTCCTAAAAGTAAGTAAAATCTTCCTAACTGTTTTATTAGTGGTGATTTGAATTCTTGAAGGTCTTCTACTTTTTGAATATTAATTTTTGATTGTTCTCCTTCTGCAATTATTCCTCTTAATTCTCCAAGTTTTCCTCCTACTCCTTCAAATTCTACCCCTTGTTCATGATACTTTTTTTTCATTCGTCCAACAATTTTTTCAACTTGATTAAAATCAACCGATTCAGGTTTAACATTAACTGTTTTTTTCTTTTTTTTCTCTTCAATTGATTTTTTTAAAAAATCCAGCTTTGCCATTTTTCATCAACTTTTTTGCATTAAATATTCTTTAAGGTTTTTTGTTATTTTTTTCATTTTAATTCCTTTTTTTTGGGTAAGTTTTTTCAAAAACATTTCTCTTTTTTTCAATTCTTCTTCTATTTCTTTTGCGCTTACTCCAGTCATTTCTTGGAGTAATTCAAGATATTTTATTTGTGTTTTTGTCCTTTTAAGAGAATCGGATTTTGCATCTCTCTTAAAAATTGCTTGTGTTTTCGTTTCTCCTTTCAAAACACCTGTTACTTCTGCAATTTCAGTAATTCTTCTTATTGTTCCTGATTTTTTATCATGTAACCTATGTTGTATAATAATAAAGTTTAATCCTGACATCATTACTTTTGGAACGTTCATTGGAGGGCTTGTTACCCTTACTATTGCTTCTTCTGCTGAGTTTGCGTGAACTGTTCCTAAGGAACCATCGTGTCCTGTGTTAAATGCAGTGAATAATGAGAATGCTTCATCATGTCTTATTTCTCCTACAATTATTCTATCCGGTCTCATTCTTAATGAATTTTTTGTAAGAATATCCATTGTTAATTCTCCAGTTCCTTCTAATCCTGGAGGTCTTGCTTCCATTCTTATCCAGTGTTTTAATGGCAAGTTTAGTTCTGCGGTGTCTTCTATAGTAATTATTCTTTCAGTTTCTGGAATCAAACTCGCAAGAACATTCAAAGTAGTGGTTTTTCCTGAACCTGTTCCTCCTGCGATTAAAATGTTCGCTGGTCTTGTGGCTAATCCTTCCATACAAAGCCATAGAAATGCTGCTGCTTCAACATTAATCGTTCCATAATTTATTAAATCAACTATTGTGTAGGGTTCTTCTCTGAATTTTCTAATTGTTAAAGTAGAACCTTGTACTGATGAAGGCGGAACTGTTGCGTTTACTCTGCTTCCATCAGGTAATCGTGCATCAAGTAATGGGCTACTTAAATCAACTCTTCTTCCGATTTGTCTTGCTATTCGGTTAATCAAATCTTGGATTTCATTATCTGAGTAAAACTCGATATTAGTAATCATCATTTCATAATCTCTGTGGAAAACAAATACTGGTAATTTTGGGCCAATAACCATTATTTCTTCTAATTTATCATCTTTGATTAAATTATCAATTATTCCATAACCAACCATTTCTCTTACTACAGTATCTGCATAGAATTCGTATCTTGTTTTTGGAATATTCATTTCAGGAGAATCTCTTAATATTTCAAGAATTTTTTGATAGTACACATTTCTTTTTTGTTCTTGGTCTCGAATTTTGTAAGGAGTAATGCTAATTATTCTTGTTGCAGCTTCTTTGATTGTATTAATAATTGTTTTTTCTGCGCCTACTGGTCTTGGTACCGGAGTCCAATAAAATAAAAGTGGTTCGTTTGGAATTTTATAAATTTTTGTGGTTCCATATTCTGCGATAAGTTGTTTTTTTGCTTTTTCTAATTTTTTTTCAGTTTGTGTTTTTACTTCATCAGGAACAGTTTCAACACTTTCAGGAATTACTTTTTCTTGTGGGGGCAACTCTTTTTTCATTTCTTCAATTTTTTTTTCTGCTTCTGAAACTTCTTTGTTAATTTGTTCTTCAGATTTTTGTGAACGAGATTTAAGTGACTCAGTTTCATCTTCATGAACTGATTTTTTTTGTTTAATTGCAATTGGTTCTGGTGTTTTTGTTTCTTTTATTTCAATTTCCTTTTTAACAGGCGGAATATTTTCTGGAGGAGTTTCTGTTTTTTCTTTTATAATTTGTTTTATT
>CAZHFT010000028.1:0-7781 GCA_964531875.1 uncultured archaeon
ATAAGTAAAGAGTGGGTTGCCAATTGGAATTATTTAACTAATTATTCAAATTAAATCTGTAATTCTTTGTCCAATTTCTTTTGTACCTACTAGGATTTTTCCCTCTACAAAAATGTCTTTTGTTCGATAGGTTTCAATTGCTTTTTCAACTGCCAATTCAATTGCTTTTGCTTCTTTTTCAAGTCCAAAAGAATACTTGAGTAACATTGCCGCACTAAGAATAGTTGCAATTGGATTAGCTACATCTTTTCCAGCATATTTTGGTGCAGAACCATGAATTGGCTCGTATAATCCAAAACTTCCTTCTCCAAGAGAAGCACTTGGAAGCATTCCAAGCGAACCAGCAATCATTGAACTTTCATCACTAAGGATGTCACCGAACATGTTGCTTGTAACAATAACATCAAATTGACCGGGGTTTTTCACTAATTGCATTGCAGCATTATCAACAAAATAATGGTCCAATTCAACATCTTTGAATTCTTTATGAATTTCTTCAACTACTTCTCTCCAAAGAGTACTTGAAAAAAGAACATTTGCTTTATCAACTGAAGTTAATTTTTTACGTGGTCTTCCTTGTGCAATTTTGAATGCTTTTCTAGCAATTCTTTCAACTTCAGGTTTTGAATATTTTAATTCATCGCTTCTCCAGGAACCATCTTTTGCTTCTTCTTTTTTTCCAAAATAAATTCCCCCAGTTAATTCTCTAACTGTAACCAAGTCAAACCCGTCTCCAATTATTTCTTTTTTTAGAGGAGAAGAATCTACTAATGAGGAAAAAACTTTTGCTGGACGAATATTTGCGTACAAATCAAACATTTTTCTTATTGGTAACAAAGCACTTCTTTCTGGTCTGTCTTCAATAGGCAATTCATCGGCTCTCCAATCACCAACAGCTCCAAGAAGAATTGCATCTGATTCTTTGCAAATTTTTTTGGTTTCTTCAGGAAAACAATGCTTGTGTTTTAAGTAAGCAACGTAACCAAAGTCTGCTTCAATAAATTCGAACTCGTGGTTGAATTTTTCGTTAATTTTTTTTAATGCAAGTACTGCTTGGTCGGTTATTTCTGGCCCAATTCCGTCTCCAGGGAGAACTGCTATTTTTGCGTTCATTAAAATTCATTCCTTCTTTTTGAAAAGCGCTCGGATTTCTTTTCCAACTATTTCTATTTGATGAGCGTCTTGTTCTTCTCTAAGTTTTTTAAAATTTTCAGAACCCGAACGATGTTCACCAATCCATTCATTAGCAAACTTGCCCGATTCAATATCAGTAAGCATTTCTTTCATTCTTTCTTTTACATGAGGACCAATAACTGTTTTGCCTCTTGTTCTTCCACCATATTCAGCAGTATTAGAAACAACCTTCCACATGTGCTCGAGGCCACCTTCATAAATTAAATCTGTAATTAATTTTAATTCATGAAGACATTCAAAGTAAGCCATTTCTGGAGGATAACCTGCTTCAACAAGTGTTTCAAATCCAGCTTTAATTAGGTCTGCTGTTCCTCCACAAAGAACTGCCTGTTCGCCGAAAAGGTCTTCATAAGTTTCTTGTTCAAAAGTACATTCAAGAACTCCCGCTCTTGTGAGGCCCATTGCGTTTGCCATTGCAAGAGCAACTTCTTTTGCTTTTCCGCTTGGATTTTGTTTTACTGCAATTAATCCAGGCACTCCAAATCCTTCTAAAAATCTTTTTCTTTCTTCGGTTCCTGGACTTTTTGGCGCAACCATTATAACGTCAACATTTTCAACAGGTGTAATAAATTTATAACAAATATTAAATCCGTGTGAAAATGAAAGAGTTTTTCCTTGGGTTAAATGTTGTTTAATACTTTTTTCAAAAACTTCTCCTTGAATTTCATCAGGAATAAGCACGTGAATAATATCTGCTTTTTCTGCAGCTTCACTTGTTTCAAAAACTTCAAAACCATATTTTTCTGCTTTACTCCAAGACTTGCTTTCTTTTTTTAAACCAATAATTACATCTAATCCAGAATCTTTCATACAGCAAGCTTGTGCTTCGCCTTGTGCACCATAACCAAGTACAGCTATTTTCTTTCCTTCTAAAACACTCATATTCGCATTTTCTTCTCTTAAAATTTCCATTTTCAATTCCCCCTTGCTTAATTTTGTTTTTTTTTCAGTATAATTTTTTTATTTCAATAGTTTCTTAAAATAACCTTCTGGCACACAAGACCCAAACATATCACTAACATGTGCTCCTGCCCCAAACATAGGGGTAATATTTGATTCTTCTGCAATTTTTACATTAATAACTGTTGTTTCATCATTTTTTATTGCTTGTTTTAATGCAGGTTCGATTTCGCTTGGTTTTTCAACAGAAATTCCATTTAATGAATAGGCTTCTGCAAGTTTTACAAAATCAGGAACACTACTTAATTTAACTGCAGAATAACGTTTTTCATAAAATAATTCAAGCCATTGTCTAACCATTCCGTAATAAGAATTATTAAAAATTATAGGCGTGACTTTAATGTTTTCTTCTTTACAAGTTCCAAGTTCTTGAACAACCATTCCAAAACTACCATCGCCGTCAACATCAAAAACTTCTACATCTGGACAAGCTACTTTTGCTCCAATTGCTGCTGGAAAACCATACCCCATTGTTCCTGCTCCACCACTTGAAATAAATGTTCTTGGTTTTGTTCTTTTCAAAAAATGAGCTGCAAACATTTGATGTTGACCAACTCCAGTTGTAACAATATCGCTTTCTCCAAGAACTTTGTTTAATTCATAAATTATTCTTTTTGGATCAATTGGAGAAGAATCAATATTAATATTACAATTACATTCTTTTGCAAGTTCTTTAATTTTTTCAGACCAAGTTGTTTCTTTATTAAAAGCAATTGATTGAGATACTTTGATTAATTCTTTTAAGAAAACTTTTGCATCAGCATGAATATCGATTTCGTTTTTAACATTTTTCCCGTGCTCTTTTGTATCAATATCAACATGAATTAGTTTTCCATGTTCTAAAAAAGAATTAATATTTCCAGTTATTCTATCATTAAATCTTGTTCCAATTGCAAGTATAACATCAGCATGAACAATTGCATAATTCGCAGATTTTCGTCCATGCATTCCAAGTATTCCTAATGAAAGAGGATGATTTTCTGGAAATGCAGTTTTACCCATTAGGGTTGTGGTTACTGGAATTCCAAATTTTGTTGCAAATTCAGTTATCTCATTTGACGCATTGGAGCTTAATACTCCACCACCAACAAGAATTAATGGTTTTTCTGCATTAAGAAGCAACTCTGCTGATTTTTTTATTTTTTCAAAATTAATACTATGCTCTATTTTTGGAGCAGAATATATTTCTGGTTCTGTTACTTCTTCATTAAAAAAATTTCTTGGTATATCAATATGAATTGGGCCTTGTCTTCCATTTAATGCTAAATGAAATGCTTTATTTATTGTTGACTCCATTTCATTTGAATTTTTAACTTGAAAATTTGCTTTAGTAATTGATTTGGTAATTTCAACCATATTGCTTTCTTGAAAAGCATCGCACCCAAGTAAATTAGTTGAAACTTGTCCACTGATTGCAATTATTGGAGTAGAATCCATGTAAGCATCCATTATTCCAGTTACAAGATTTGTTGCTCCAGGCCCAGAAGTTGAAATACAAACTCCTGCTTTTCCACTTGCTCGTGCATATCCTTCAGCAGCATGAACTGCACCTTGTTCATGGACAGTATGAACATATCTAATTCCATGGTCGTCTTTATAATGTTCATCAAAAAGAGGAATCACACTTGCACCAGTAATACCAAAAATATGTTTAACTCCTTGGTTTTTTAGTGTAGTTAGTAAAGCTTTTGCTCCATTCATTTTTTTCTCCTCCGTTTTGTAATAAATCCTTTATTCAATGCTTTAATAAGTGCTTTTGTGGATGCCATTATGACATCTTCATTAATTGCTTCTGCAGAATAAGTTTTTCCATTGTAGTCAATTAAAACAACTACATCAGCAAGAGCATCAGTTCCTCCGGTAATTGCTTTCAAATTATATTCTTTTAATTCAAAATCCCCAATCGCATTTTTAATTGCTTTAGAAACTGCATCAACTGGCCCAAGCCCATTTGCTAAACCAATTACTTCTTTACCATCAAAATCAAGAACTACATTAGCAGTTGGTTTAATCTTATTTCCAGTAGAAATACTAACTTCTTTAATTTTTATTATTTGATTTTCTTCAGGGATTTTTCCAGATACTTGATTTGCTAATGCAATAATGTCCTCATTAAAAATCTTTTTTTGCTTATCTGCAAGAAGCTTTATTTTTGAAGAAACCTCTTCTAATTGTTCATTAGTAAAAGAAAAACCTTGAGATTCAATAAAATTTTTTATAGCATGTTTTCCGGAATGTTTTCCAATAATTAATTCTGTTTCTTTTCCCACGATTTTTGGATTCATTATTTCATAAGATTCAGGATTATTCAAAACTCCATGTTGATGAATACCTGATTCATGAGCAAAAGCATTTTTTCCCACAATTGCTTTATTTGCTTGAACCATTAACCCAGTAAAAGAACTAACCATTTTGCTTGTATTCATTATTTCTGAAAAATTGATTTCGGTAAACGCATTAGAATAATCTTTTCGAGTATAAATGTTCATTACAATTTCTTCAAGAGAAGCATTTCCAGCTCTTTCTCCAATTCCATTAATTGTACACTCTACTTGTTCAGCACCATTACGAATCGCTTCAATAGAATTAGCAACAGCTAAACCTAAATCATTATGACAATGAACTGAAATAATTGCTTCATCAATATTAGGAACATTTTCTTTAATTGATTTTATTAACGCGCCATATTCATTTGGTTGGGTGTACCCAACAGTATCAGGAATGTTGATTGTTGTTGCACCTGCATTAATCGCTTTTTCAACCACTTCAAACAAAAATTCAGGTTTTGTTCTTGATGCATCCTCAGGAGAAAATTCAATATCTTTAGTAAATTCTTTTGCATATTTAATGTGTTTAATTGCAGTGCTAATTATTTCTTTTGGAGTTTTTTTTAGTTTAAATTTCATGTGAATTGGAGAAGTGGCTAAAAAAACATGGATTCGTCTATTTTTTGCTTTTTCAATTGCTTTTGCAGTAACATCAATATCTTTTTTTATACATCTCGCAAGAGCACAAACAACTGGTTTTTTTATTTCACTTGCAATTGAATTAACTGCGTTAAAATCATCATCACTTGCAACAGGAAATCCTGCTTCAATAACATCAACATTTAATTTTTCAAGTTGTTTTGTAATAAGAATTTTTTCAGAATGCGTTAATGTAGCGCCAGGGCTCTGCTCTCCATCTCTAAGAGTGGTATCAAAAATTTTTATTCTTTTCATTTTTTCCATTTCAAATCAACTTTTTAACTTTTTTTAGAACGACTTTTAACTTTTTTTAATTTCACTCCCGCAAGTCGAAAAAAATTTAGGGAGCTTAAGCTAGCAACACGAGTACCACTAAAACCAGAATAGGTATTTGAGTAATCGCATTAAATTTCATGTATTAATTATCTCTTAAATTATATAAATAGTTTTCGTTTTTTAAGAAAAGCCCACTACTAAATTAAACTATCTGAATTCAACAACTTCTTCAATTGCTTTTCTTGTTTTTCTTTCTGGTTTTTCATCTTTTTTTCCAAACAAACACAACAACACGAGCTTTCCTTTTTCCACTTCGCACAAATCAAGAAGTTCTTTTTCGTCCTCTTTATTCATTTGAAATGCGCCAACAGGCAAAGAACCAAGCCCAAGTGATTCTGCCGAGAGAAACATGTTTTGTATTGCAAGAGAACAGCTAACAATATTCATTTCAGAATCATCTTCACTCACAACTAAAACAGGGGTGCATCTTTCAATGAAAGAAGTATCCTGCTCATACCAATTATGTTTTTTCCTCAAATCAGAGTATGCTTCTCGAATTTTCTTTTTCATTTCTTGGCTTTCAACAACAACAAATTTCCATGGTTGAGAATTAAAAGCACTTGGAGCAGTAATACCTGCGTGAATTATTTTTTCAATTTCTTCGCGCAAAGCAGGTTCTGAGAAATTGCGAATGCTTTGTCTTTGGTTCATCAAATCATACATTTTTTTGTAATTCAAGTAATCACTTAACATTAATAAACCCAAAAAGCTTTTTTATTTAGATTGAAATGAAAAAACAAGTAGTTCCAAACAAAGGTCCACATTTGATTGTCCATTTAGGAAATGCCGGAAAAAATCCTGAAAAAACCAGGAGATATGCAAGGCGATTTGCAGATTCAAATATACACTTTTGGGGAATTGATAGGTTGGGTTCTTCAAAAAGGCACAATAATTGGACCCAGATAAAAACTGGTTTTCTTTCAGGATTAAACAGACTTAGAGATTCTTCAGTAAAAATAATTAGCTCTGAACTGGCTCTTGGATTTTTCCCGAAATTCAAGTTAACACCTTATGTTGGAAGAGTATTGCATGCTTCTTTCAGAAAACTTAAACCGGGAGGAAAACTTTATCTTGTTGTAACAGAAAAAATAAGGGATTCTCTTTTACCATCACTCCAAAGAGCAGGTTTTCCAACAGAAACAACTGAAGTCAGATTCCTGAAGACAAATGAATATAACAGAACTTACTGGACAAGACAATGCAGGATAAGCGAAATTCCATTAATTCAAATAATAGCTGAAAAATCAATGTAATACTTTCACTTAACAAAATCAAGCCATTCTTCATACTTTTCATCTTTTCCATGAAGAACATCAAAATATTTTTGTTGTAATTTTTTTGTTATTACCCCAGGTTTTCCGTTTCCAATTACTCGATTATCCACTTCTCGTACAGGAGTTAATTCTGCTGCAGTACCAGTAAGAAAAACTTCATCAGCAGTATACATTTGGTCTCTTGTAAAAAGATCTTCTTTAACTGAAATTTTTTCATTGGCTGCAATTTCTATTACTGCTTTTCTTGTTATTCCTTCTAATGCATTTGTTACTGGAGGAGTAATCAACACGCCATCACGAACGATGAAAATATTTTCTCCAGAACACTCACTAACAAATCCTTGTGGGTCAAGCATTATTGCTTCATCATACCCTCCATGAAGTGCTTCCATTTTTGCACAAGTACTATTAACATAATTTCCAACTGTTTTAGATTTAGAAAGCATGATGTTTACATGGTGCCTTGTAAAAGAAGAAACTTTTGCACGAATTCCATTTTTTACTCCTTCTTCACCTAGATAACTTCCCCATGGCCAAGCAGCCACAACGGAATCGACTGTACAATCAGTTACTGCTAACCCCATGTTTCCATAACCATAATAAATCAAAGGGCGAATGTAACATTCTTTCAATTTGTTTTGTTTGACAATTTCGATACATGCTTTTTCATAATCCCCCGCAGTAAAATTTGAATTCATTTGCATTATGTGAGCTGATTGCATTAATCTTTTTATGTGGTCTTTTAATCTAAAAATTGCTGGGCCTTTTTTTGTAGAATAACAACGAATTCCTTCAAAAACTCCAGTTCCATAATGAAGAGTGTGTGTTAGCACGTGTATTTTTGCATCCTGCCAATTAACCATTTTTCCATTCATCCAAATATAATCCACTTCTTCCATGCAATCACCCTCGTTATAATACTAATAATCATTACAAAACAATTATTTAAGTATAAGTATTAACAAAGAATAATTATGGTACTACCTAAACGCAAAAATAAAAGAGTTACTACAAAAGGAAAAAGATCATTAACAAGAAAAGTATTCTCTAA
>CAZHFT010000029.1:0-7714 GCA_964531875.1 uncultured archaeon
ATTTTTAACATTTGTTTAAACGCTTCATAATAATTTTTTATTAATGAATCATTATGAGTAATAAAATAATCAACTAGGGGTTTTAATTTTTGTCCTTTTTCTTTATTTTTTCCAGTATGAATCAAACAAACATCGAAATTTCTTTTTTCACTTAACCAATTTAAAGAAACATCTCCAAAAGAACACACCACTAATTTTTCATTTTTTAACATAGTAGAAATCGCAGATTGTTTTAATTTTGATATTTTTTTTGGTTTAAGAATAACGTGTTTTTTTTCTTCCACTAACTTTTCAAAACCCGAATCTAAAAAACATTTAAGTACTTTTTTTTCAACAAATCTATCAGTTTCATCAATTAAGATTGGACAATTATAATCTTTAAATAAAGAATAATTAATTGCGAATCCTTCTCTTCCTGTTTTGCTTGTGGGTCCATCAACAATAATTAAATCGCATTTTTTTCCTAAAAATTTTTTCAAGAATTTTGTATCATACCAATAATATTTTGAGTATTCTTTAATTGGAGCATAAATATAATTTACTCCTGAATGTTTTCCAACGTATTTGTAATCGTGTTCAATTGAATCAACTTTGTAAAGCAAAGAAAAAATTCCTGAACTTCTACCACTACCTACTTCTAAAATTTTTCCATTTACAGGAATGTTTTTCAAAACCCACTCAAAAACACTTGAATCTAAAACACATTTCTTTTTTCCCTTTTTTTGCTCTTTTTTTAATTCTTTAACCAAAGAACAGTATTTTTTTTTGTTGTTCATAAAAAGCCCCTTAATTACTAAATTTTGACCATTCATTTATTTAACCTTTAATAGATTAATTTTTGTATGGATATAGATTTAAACGAATTAAAGCAAAAAATTGTTTCTTTAAGCAAAAAAAATGAAGAGAAAATTAATGCTTTAATTGAAGCAAAAAAGGAAAAATTTTCAGGATTGTTAACTGATTCTGGTGCCGCATTTATGATTGCTAAGGAATTAGGCGTAGAAATCGAAAATAGTGTTACTGCAATTACAAAAATTAATTCCCTAAAAGATGGAATGAGTAATGTCGATATTATTACGAGATTAAAACAAGCATATGCTCCAAGAACATTTGATAAAAATGGTAAAAAAGGAAAACTTCAAAATTTAATTCTTACTGATGAAACTGGAGAAATTAGAGCAACCATTTGGAATAATGATGTAAAAAAATTTACAGAACAAGAAATAATTATAGGTACTTGTTTAAAATTTTCAAATTGCACAATAACTGAATATAACGGAACCCCCCAATTAAACTTGAGTTATAATAGTACTTTTACAATAGAAAAAGAAAGTGAAGAACTTCCTAAAATTAAAACAGAAACAACAGAACTTGAAGGGTTAGATTCTGGTTTAAATAATTTAACAATCAAAGCAACAATCAAAGACATTTATCCCTTAAGAGAATTTGAAAACGAAAGAGGAAAAGGAAAAGTAATGAATTTTATTTTAAAAGAAGGGCTAAGTGAAATTCGTGCAACTGCTTGGAATGATTTATGCGAGGAAGTAAAAAAATATTCTGAAGGGGATAAAATTTTAATCGAAGGCGCGTACACAAAAGAAGGAAGAGACGGAGTAGAACTTCATTTGGGTTGGAGTGCAAGGGTTCTTGCGGATAAATCAGAGTAAACAACCAATAGTATTAAAGACATTAATGTGTGACAGTTCGAACCTTGCTACGCACCGGCAAGGAGGTCTAATAGTGTTTATAAATTACTGTCGGCTATTTAGATAATATAATAAAGAGGTTGTAACATGTTATTACATAGTGATTGTATGATTGAAGGAAAAATTGTTAGACTTGGAAATTCTACTGCAATAACTATTTCAAAAAAACAATTAGCAGAAGAAAATTTAAAAATAAATCAAAAAGTAAAAATAGCCATTTTAAAATCGAATAAAAAGAAAATACTTAATGATTTATTTGGAACCGTAAAAAATGCAAAACCTTTTGAAAGAGGAAAGGATAGGGTGTTGTGACTGTTTCTTGTTGATACTTCAGTTTGGATAGAAATATTAAAAGGAACAACCCAAGGAAAAACTGCAATCAATAAAATAACTAATACGCCTATATTTACTGCAAGTATAAGTATGGCTGAACTAAGCAAATGGAGTTATTTGAACTCAAAAAATAGTAAAAAAATATTATCCAAAATTGAAAATGCTTCTGCAGGAATTATTTCTACAACAAGAACTACTGAATTAAGAGCTGGAAATTTATGGGTAACTGTAAATAAACATAGACAAAAAAAACTGAGAACTATTGGTTTAGTTGATTGTATAATTGCGGCTACTGCTGAAGAAAATTGTTTGAAAATATTAACTAAAGATAAAGATTTTCTTGCATTTGAACAAATTGAAAACGAAATCATTTAACGGCTTATTTAACCATGAGCAAACGGTTAATACGACTAATTACCAAATAGTCCTACTGAGTCCAAACGAAGTGGACGTTCCCTTCCGATGAGCAGATCGGAGTGGCAATGACGTCTAACATTATTTATAAACTACTCAACCTTAATCTATAGAAAACTAAGGCATACTAATGGAGAAACTTTTGCCAAAAAGAAATCTTCGAAAAAAGTATAGCCACTAAGGAGGTTTTTGAATGGTCGAAAAAAAAATAAGCACAATACAGGACTTGCCAGGAATTGGCCCGACAGCAAGCGATAAACTAATTATTGCAGGATATAAATCACTTGAAACAATAGCCGTAGCATCGCCAGGAGAATTAATAGAAATTGCTGGACTTGGAGAAGGAACAGCGGAAAAGGCAATTAGTGCTGCAAGAGATGCTCTTGAAATGGGTTATGAGTCTGCAGCTAAATTAGCAGAAAAACGAAGACTTGTTGGAAAATTAACAACTGGAAGTGCAGAAATAGATCAATTAATTGGCGGAGGAATAGAAACCCAAAGTATAACTGAAGTTTATGGAAAATTCGCAAGCGGAAAAACTCAGTGGTGTTTTCAAACAGCAGTTACAGTTCAACTTCCAAAAGAAAAAGGAGGATTAGAAGGTTGTTGTTTGTACATTGATTCAGAAAATAGTTTTAGACCCGAAAGAATAGTATCAATTGCAGAAGCACAAGGACTTAATCCTGAAGAAGTATTAGAAAAGATTTTTGTAGCAAGAGCATACAATTCAGATCATCAAATGTTATTAGCTGAAAAATCAGAAGAAATAATAAAAGAAAAAAATATCAAACTGGTTATTGTTGATTCTTTAATGGCTCAATTTAGAGCAGAATTTATTGGAAGAGGAACACTTGCAGTAAGACAACAGAAACTAAACAAACACATGAGAACTTTACAAAAACTTGCAGAAGTTTATAATGTTGCATTACTTGTTACTAACCAAGTAATGTCAAGACCTGACATTATGTTTGGAGACCCAACTGCACCAGTTGGAGGAAATGTTGTTGCACACGCTTCAAAAACAAGACTTTATTTAAGAAAAAGTAAAGCTGATAAGAGAGTAGCAAAATTAGTTGATTCCCCTTCACTTCCAGACGGAGAAGCGATTTATAGAGTTACAGAACAAGGAATTGTTGATGTATAGTCCTACCGAACGAAGCATTCATTAGAATGCAAGTGAGTGTGGACGCGTACCCCCACCGCCGCAACGGTGGAAGGAATTGTTGATGTATAACTCTACCAAACATTAAATAGATAAATTAATTTTGAAGCAGTTAAATTAACTGCTTTATTTTTTTTTATAAAATAATTTCCAAAACATCCAATTCTAAACAAACTGATTTATTTTCAAGCAAAGAAGAAATATTAGGGTTGGTTCTTTCTTCGTCGCCAGAAATGAATTCCTTAATATATAATCCATGCGAAGCAAGAATTTTTACCTCGAACTCATCCTCAGAAATAATATTTGCTTCAAGAATAGTAGCATATTTTATTCGGTCTTTTAATACTCTTCTTTTTTCAACTCTAATAGGAGTCTTTTGGACAATACTAATTTTTTTATTAATAGTTAATTTTTGGAATGCTTCTTTAGTTAATTTTTTTTCACATTTACATTTTGCAAAATAAATTTTTTCAAAAGATGTATTTTTTAATTTTATTACTTTTTCTTTAGAAGAAAAAGATAAATTTGAAACATTTATTTTTTCGGAAAAAGAAGATTTTATTTTTTCTTCGATTTTTTTAAGTGAAACTTTTCTCTTTAGGGCGTGTACTAATTCTATTACAAATGGCCTTCCTTTCCCAAGCATTCTAACATCAACATCTTCTCTACCACAACCATGAAACTTTGATTCTTTAGAGTCAAAAGCAGGCAACATAATTTTTTCAATTAATTCTTGAACAGATTCTTCAGACAACTTGCCTTTAAAATTACAATTTTTACAACCTCTTCCTTTACACTTAAAACAATAATGAAATGTTTGAGCTATTTTACGGGAAAATTTTTTGTAAACTCCTTCGATAAAAATATTTGAAGGAGTTGTTTGGATAATCATTCTATCAAAATTTAATACTAAATATAACTCATAATTAACATCAACTTGTTTTGCTTTAAACTTAGATTCAATAAAAGAAACGATTTTATTCCGTAATTCTTGTTTTTTTTCAAGTTCACTCCAAGAAATACCTATTTGAAAAGAACTAAACTCGCAAGGCGCCACTGCTTCAGAAACTGCTGAAAATAAGTCTTTTTCTAAAAGCGAAGGAATGTTTATCATATCCATAAAAAAAATACTACTGAAAAGAATTTAAATTAGTTAATCCTTAGTTAGAACATGATTTGGGTAGAATTGCTCCTTGGAACAATAATGACAATTATTCATTTTTACTCGGAATTTTTTTATAAAAAAATACATAAACATCATGAAGAACTCTTAAGTTTTTCTGCAGGACTATTTATTACTTTAATTTTTGTTTTTTTGTTGCCTGAATTTTTTATAGGTAAAGAAATATTAGGAAATGATATTTTTGTTTTATTAATTAGCGGTTTTGTTGTTTTTCATTTAAGTGAAAAATATATTTACCAACACATAAAAAATAAAAATCGATTAATGAAAGACCTAGCAGAATTACACGCAATTGGATTTTTTATTGATCATTTTGTTGTAGGAATGGCTCTTGTTTTTGCATTTAGTTCATCTAATGAATTACTTGGAATTATTGTATTTTTTCCTTTATTGCTTCACACATTTGCTTCATCACTTTCACTTACGCATATTGACACTTATTTTAAGAATAATCAATTAGTTAATCTTGCGCTTTCTACTGCGCCATTAATAGGAATAATTTGTGCAGAATTATTAAGCCCTGAAAAAGCAATTTATCATGCGGTATTTTCTTTTATATTAGGTGGTCTTTTGTATGTTACAATAAGAGATATGTTGCCTCATAAAGAAATAGGAAAACCGAGATTTTTTTTAGCAGGATTTGGTTTAGGGTTGATTTTTTTTATTTTATCTAATGCATTATTACTAATTTAATTAGAATTAATAAATTCATAAACTGAAAAAGAAGAAATTACTCCTTCTGCAGATGCAATTATTACTTGTTTAAAGGAATTATCCGTAACATCTCCTGCGGCAAAAACTCCAGGAACATTTGTTTTACTGTTTTTATCAATAATGATTTCTTTTTTAGAATTAATTTTTACTCCAATAGAACTAGCAAACTCTGAATTGGGTTCTGCTCCAACTTCTACAAATACTCCATCAAGTGCAAGCTCTCCGCCTTCTTTAAATTTTACTCCTTTAACTTTGGTATCTCCAAAAATTTCTCCAATATTTTTATTAAACATTATTTCAATATTTTTTTTATTTTCTAATCGTTCAAGACTAATTGGTTCAGCACGAAGTTTATTTTTACGATAAATAATAAATACTTTACTTGCATGGTCAGCTAAATAAAGCGCTTCCTTTATTGCAGAATCACTACCTCCAATAACTGCTACAGTTTTTTCTTTAAAAAATCCACCATCGCAAACTGCACAATAACTAACTCCTTTGTGTTCAAATTCTTTTTCACCAACAACACCTAATTTTCTTCTTGTTGTTCCAGTTGCAAAAAGAATTGCTTTAGAATAATAATTTTGACTTGAAGTTTTAATTAAAAAAAGATTATCTTTTTTTTCTACTGAGATTACTTTACTATTAATTATTTCCACTTCATTTGCTTGAACGTGTTTTTTTAAATTTTCAGCTAAATCCCAACCATTTATTTCTATTGCACCAGGCCAATTTTCTAACTTATTAGTGTTTACAACAGTTCCCCCAATTATTTCGCCAATAACTATTGTTTTTAATTTAAATCTCGCAGCATAAACTGCAGCAGACAATCCAGCGGGGCCAGCACCAATAATAACAAAATCGTATTTTTCCATTTAATCAACATAAATAAGAAGTAGTAATTTATTAAAAAATAAGGGGGGTGAGCACTGTTTTACAGCACTCAATTAATTAACTACTTATACTCCACAACCACCATCAGAAGTAGCATCAGCAGAATCATCAAAACCAAAGCCTGTAGTAGGGGTTGTTGGAGATAATTCAGCAGAACATCCTTCAGGAGGAGTATTAAATGCTTGACAAATGGTTGATAATAAACCATCTGCGTTTCTTGGAGCGCCTTCAATTAATTTACCATTTAAAACTAATCCAGGACTTCCCCAACCTCTAGTTGATTGAACTTTATACGCTTCATTCAAACTTTTATCTATGTCATAAAGAGGGAATTGCCCACTAAGCCAAGTGTCTTCTGCTTCAAAATTTGCAGTAATATTAAACTCAGAATCTGCAGTTACAATACAAGCATCCAAAGCAGTAACATCTACTTCGGTAGTAACAAGACATTCTTCAAAATTTCCTGCTTCAAGAAAACAAGTTAAATAAGGCAAAAACTTTTCAGTTTGTTCTTTTTGAATACAATATTCTCTTGTATTTTCATCAATTTCTATTTGACTATGCATTACATAATCAACAAACCTAAGTTTGAAGTCAATTGAATCTCCAAGAGATTCAAGAACAGGAAGAATTCCTTTTTCTGATTGTGTTCCATAAGGACAATAACTCATTACAAATAATTCAACTTCTGGTTTGTCACTTTTTTGTAATTCTATTTCAGAAGGAGTTTCAGGAACTTCTGGTTCAGGTAAATTTTCATCTAAATCTAAAGCAGTGCCTAAAATAATTTTTTTTCCATCTGGAGTTACATAAAAATTTGCTTCTCCGAGTGATTCTCCATCTTTATTTGCAACTACACTTAGATTATACAAATTATTTGATACTTTATTAAAATCAGTTATTTCAAAGTCGAAATCTGATTGGAATAATGCAACTGAATTAGAATTTAAATATTCTAAAGTTTTTGTTTTTAAGTCTGATTCGGAAAGAATAGTAACTCCATTATCGTTTCCATCAACCAAAGTTACGCAACCATTAGGAGTTCCCTGCGGGAAACCAAATGCTCCAATTACAGCACCTAAAATAATTGAAATTAATGCAATTCCGATAAAAATATTTATATTTTTACTAATAATTTCTTGAATTTTATTATTTTCTTCACTCAAAAAAACAACCCCCTAAAAGTCAAATGATTTAGTATAAATAAGTATTAAATTTATTATAACGCAATATTAAAAAAGCCTCTTATATTACAAGTAAAATTGCTACTTTTTGAGAAAACATTTATAAAAATAACTTAACAATTGT
>CAZHFT010000030.1:0-7682 GCA_964531875.1 uncultured archaeon
AACTAATAGCATCAGCACAAATGGTTATGTAACCAATCAATGTGTTCTCTTTTCTTGACATCCAAAGAAAAGTTCGGTTAATGGATTGTTTCATTTGATATAATGCATCTTCTTTTAGGAAATTTTCTAATTCTAAAATGTCGCATTCAAAATCGTCAATAAATTTGCTTGTCGAATCTCCTAATTCAATTATTTCAATATCTTCACTAGGTATTTCTTTAGGCATGTTGTTATTTTGTTGAAAACATCATTTAAACCTTTTTTGAAATTGGTTTCAACCCCAATTCATTTCTCAATAAATCATCTGCGTGTTTCCAGCCTTTCTAGTTGTGGAAGTAAGCTTGTTCCGTTAAAGTTGTCCTAAATTTAGTGTTTTTTTGCTGATAGTAAAAAATAGTATGTGTGTGGGTTGTTTTTTCCTTGTGCGTTTGGCCACCAGTAAGTTTTGGTGCTGTAATGAAGTGTTTCAAATCCTTTTCTTTCCAAATGTGCTTTGATTCCTTCCCCATCCATGTACTCAGGCATAATGTTTCTTCCTTTTTCTCCAGGCGCTTTTCCTTTTTGGTGCCTGTCAACGATTAGAAAAGAATCTGTTTGACCTGCCCACTTGTCAAGCATTTTTGTTCTTTCGGAAGCGGGTAAATGAGTAAGCATTTCTAGTATCATTGCAGAAGAAAACTTTTGTTTTTTTAGTGCTCTCGGAACTCCTTTTCCTGCATCACCTAAAAGAAATTTCATTTGCCCATCTTTTGGCAAATCTCCTCTTTTTTTCCTTTCCTCTTGCAAATACCTTTGGGCACGTTCATGGTTATCCGAAGAAATATCTAGCAAAGTTAATTTTTCTGGCTTAATAAAAAAACTAGTTGGAATATGCCCAGAACCTATTTCAATTACATTTCTTCTGTCAAGTGCCATAGCCAAGCCCATTATTTTTTGTCCACTTGGAGGATGCGTAGCTGCAGTATGATATACTCTTCCTTTGTAAGCTTTTCTCGGGTCGCGAAAAAAATCAGGATGAGTTTCTTTTCTTTTAGAAATTGGTTTTTTTGCCATTGTAATAAATTAATGTTTAATGAGACTTAAATTCTTTTGTCCTAAAATTCGTGCTTATTTTATTGCTGTTCTTTTTTGTGGATGTTCTTGTTCGTATTTGGCAACCCTTGCTAACATTCTTTGTTTCACAGCCTCTGGACTGTTACTATTCAAAATCAAATTTATTGCTCTTTTTCTTCTTTTAGATGTTGAAAGTGATTGATCAAACGTTGATAGGGGTTTTGGAGCATTAGTTTTCTTTTTCGCACTTGGTTTTTCGACAGCAGTATGTCTTTCAGGTTCTGGTGAAGCAGGAACAAACCCTCTTTGCTTTTTAATTGCAGTTCCCAATGAAGTAAGTGCAAGAACTATAGTATGTGGCTTAATATTACGTTCCATGTTTGCCATTCGGATAGCTGTTTCCCAATCTTCTCTTGTTTTAAATGTTTTATGCAAGGAATCAGATGTAAATGCTCTTCTTGCGGCTATACCGCCTTTTGCTCTAGTAATAACCATCCATGCTCCGGCTTTTTGTAAATGCTCAAAAACAATTATCCTAATCCTCCTTAGTCTCTTAACATCAGCTAAAGGCAGGCCGGTTTTTTTTGCAATTTCTCCAACTTCTATTCCTTTATCTAATAACTTGCTTATTTGGTCTTCAGGAAAAACAATCCTTTGCTGAATAGGAGTTCTTCTCTTGCTTTCAGCAATACTGACAACATTGGCTCCTGTTCCCTGTGAAATTGTTTTTGCAGAATAAGAAGTCAAGGCAACAACACTAACTTTTTTTCCAGCAGCAATAAGTGCTCTTGCTCTTCTCAATAAATTTGCCGGCCTTATTACACTTCCAGCTTTTTTAGTTGTCAAAGCCCTTGATTTTCTCCATCCGGTCAAAAGCTTATCTAATTCTATTCTAGCCTGCGCATCTTCAAGCGTATATATAATTTTTTTCTTAATTCCTTTTTTTATTGTAGCAAGCTGATCAAGTAACATATGCTCGTACATTTTCAAAGGGATTCTTTCAACACCATAAATCGCAGGGTCGAGTTTGAATGAAGCAAAAAAATCAAATTTTCGTTGTAAATCAGCAATCTCTAAATGCGTTCCTGCAACTTTTCTCGCAATCTTTTTACTAACTTTCCGTCTTAGTAAGTAAGCATGAACTTCTCTTTGTCTTTCAGTTAAACCGCTATTATAATACCTTGCAACAATACCATCAAATTTTGGTTGGCTTGCCCCTAATTTATTCATTAATCCAATAAAAGGAACTCCTGCTTCCTCCATTTGTCTGACTCTTTCTACAACCTTTTCAAGACTTATTCGTTTTCGCCTTACAAGAAAAGTTATTAGGTCTTTAGTTATTTCTTTGCGATGTCTAAGAGCAGTGAGAATTGCATTTTCTCTTCTTTTTAGTTCAGCTTCAGGAATAACCTTTGCTGCACGTGCAGCAATTTTTCGAATAACATCTGCCTCTTTCTTTGTTCTTAACTTTAAAACAGAATTAATGTTACTTAATGTAGAATTGTCTGTATTAGTCATTCTTGAAATTTCGCTTAAAGAATAATCACTAGCTCCAAGCAAAGTTACAATTCTTTTAAACTTGTCAGGATTAATAGAAGTTTTTGGAGATCTAGCTTTGTAAAAATTATACCAAGAACCAGGTTTTCTTTTTGTAAATCTTCTTAATCTAGGATTAGAATACTTTGGCCTAGGCATGAAATATACAAGTTTCCCATTGCTTAAAATTCTTTTGTCCTAATATTCGTTCATTTTCTTATTGTTCTTCTTGGTTTGGGTTGTTTTTGAGAATGTTCAGCAATTCTTGCTAGTAAACCTTGTTTTATGGAATCAGGGCGGTTACTGTTCGATACAAGAATTATTGCTTTTTCTCTTCCTTCAGGAGTAGACATTAGTTCAATGAGCTTTGCATGAGTGGGAGTTGGTTTTTCTTCAATTTTTATAATTGGTTTTGTTGGTCTTTGTTTTTGGGTTTTTTCGTTTGGAGCATATCCTCCCTGTGCTCTAATTGCACTGCTTAGTGATAGTAATGCTCTGTAACCAATTACATTTGGCTGTTTGTATCTCCTAGTCATTCTAACTGCGAGTTCCCATTCTTCCTTTGTCCGAAATGTTTTTGCCAGTGAATTTGTTGTAAATGTTCTTAAGCTCTGAGAAAATTTTCTTTGTTTTGCAGAATTTATTATCCAAGCTCCTGCTTTTTGAAGGTGTTCAAAAACAACCCTCCGTATGCTTCTGATTTTTTGAACTTCTTTAAGCGAAATCCTGAGTGCTTTTGCAATATCCTTTACTCCCCACCCTGATATAAGAAGACGACTTATTTTTTCCTCATTGCTAATGCCACGCAGTGCTTCAAGAGATTTTTTGTTTGGTGGAATGTTTTGTGCTTTTGCCTGAGCTGCTGTCCCTAGGATGCCTGTTTTTTCATTTGCTCTTCTAAGCAAATCTCTGTAATGGCGGTTAGTTCTTTGTTGGCCCTTTCTAATTCCTTCAACAATTCTTTTCCCAGTTTCCCTGTCGCTTCTTTTCATGGCTTCAATAATATCCTCTTCAGGAGCCAGACTATTGTTGAGCAGGTTTATTGCGACTACTAAAGCATTGCTTCTTTTTGCCTTTCCAATGTTTTCTCCTCTTTTTCTTTTTGCAACTTCATTATTTGCTTTAGGCGTTCTTTGAGTTCTATAATTTCTTTTCCATCTAGCATGAACCCCGGCAGTTGATAGTTTTAATATTCTAGAAATATCTGATAAAGTATATTTGAATCTAGTTTTTCCATTGACTCTTTCTTTAGTAAGTAACACTTGTTCAAATCTTTCATCAGAAACAACTTTTGAATTTTGGGCAGCTTTTTTCCCTCCTAAACGTTGTATTTTTTTAGCGCTTCGTATTTTAGCTTGTTCATTTATTTGCGCTACTGTGTGTCTATCCCCTCGTCCATATTTTTTTCTTAATAAATTTCCAATTTCAGTAAAACTCATTTCTGTGTTTTTAATAAGTCTTTGTGTTTCTGCAATATACTCCTTGCTAACCACTTCTTCAAGTGTTTTTCCTCTTGCTTTTGCAGCTCTTGTTATTTCATCTCTTTCTTTTTCGCTCCTAATTTTAAATTCTTTATCAATTTTTGCTATTGTGGCGCCATCAACTCCAAGTGTTCGTGCAATAAATTTTGGGTTTTGTTTTGTACTTGCTAAGGCAGCATAAATACTCTGAAAAGCATCAAATTTCAGTCTTGATGTTGGGTGGGTTTGCATATATTCTGCATACGCCTTCAAAGCAGTGAGCATCTTTTTTCTTTTTATTGGTACTGGGAGTGAATGTTCCATATAAAAAGAATTTCTTTGGAGAATAAAAACTTGTGGTCCTAAAGTTTTCCTTTTAGTAGTGGATCACGCAAAACTTTCCTGCTACCCCGCCAAAAACCAGCAGAACTTTCATGCATTAAAACCCTGAAAATACGGGGGATATCTCTTAGAAGCGGTTTATCATGTTTTCCATTTGAATGAATCCAGTTTTGCCAAGCATTTTCTGATTCTAAAACTTTTATATTTGCTCTATTGTGTTTTTCTCTTGCAATATTTCTTAAGCGTTTCAATAGTCTTTTTCGCATAATATAATTAGTTTAACTGAGTTAAAATTCTTTTGTTCTAATATTGGTGCATTCTAATGCCTGAGTAATAGCAAAATTAGATACTAGTAAGCTTTAAATAAATCAGATTTTTTATTATTACCTGGTAAGAAGACATACAACTAAACGACCTGTTCCAGGCGCAAGTGGATCTAGACGAAGGACCCATACAGGAGCAGGCCACCGTGAGCCAAGTGATCCAACAACAGATCCAATAAGGGCAAAAGCAGCAAGAGAATTATTGAAGGCTAGTGAATCTAAAGTCCCTGTGAAACAAACAAAAATACATAAAAAAGAACCTGAATTGCAAAAAGAAATTAGAATTGTAAAAAGGCGAATAGAAAATGCTAAGGCTGAAGTGGAGGGATTAACTAGAGAATATGCTACTGCTAATACTCGTAATGATATTAGTTGGAAAAATGAAGCAAATAAAAAATTGGATGCAGCAAAAAAAAGACTACAAAAAGAATTAAAAAGACTAAAAGCGATAAGAGAAAGATTAAGACTTCTTATTTAGTAGGTTATTCTCATTAGTATTGTCAGCTCTTAAATTAGTTTGTCCTAAAATTAGTGCGAAGTTCAAAGTGTAATTGGGATTAGTGGGTTTAAAATTCCTCTGAGTTCTTCTTCTGTTTTTCCTCTTCCTTGTCTTTTGATTTTGTTGAAAAGTTTTATTGCTTGTTCAGCAGCTGCTTCATATTTTTTTGGAACCACTATTCTGAGTCCTCTCGGGTCAAGAAAACCCCTTCTTAGAGAATAATAAAAATTTACTAAGTATGCTTTGTGTTCGTCTGACCCAAGCATATTGTGAGCCATCTCATGGATTGGCGTGGTTTTTCCATAAGCATCACGCATCCAGTTTGAGTCTACAACCATTTTACCATTATGGAATCCTCTTATTCCAGGTACGCTTTTCCCTGTTTTTCTTTCCGTTGCACGTGCTTTGTCCATGTTTTTTGGGTCTAAAGCATCAAGATACATTCTACCTCTTGTGAAAGCAATAGTTTTGTTTTTACTCCCTATCACTTCCGCAACATGGCATCTTTCAACCAATCCAGTATTCAAAAATAATCGCGAGGCAATTTTTGTTTTCTCTTCAGTTTCAAGATTAGGGTAAACTATTTGCACCAAATCCCTTGCTTGTTTTTTTATTTCTATTTTTTCTACTTGGCTTAATTGTGCACGAGATTTCCTTCCTGCTCTTTTTCCTCTAACTTCAGCCAATTCAAAACCAGGTTTGTAAAGTCTCCAAAGAGTAGCATTAGTGAGGTTCCTTGGAGCTTTGCCAGTTCTTGCGAATTTCTTGAATGTTTTCCATTGCCCAGGTTTCAGTTTTTTGGTTGCTCGTACAAATGCTTTGCGCTTTTGGGATTCGCTCTCCGCCATTAGATTTGCTTTAGGATTTGCGCGATTCAGTGTTTTTTTATTTGGCATGTTAAAATTAAGTTCAAGGACCTTAAATTAGTTTTGTCCTAGAATTCGTTCAAATTTTATTGTAAATGTTTTTCCTGTGTCCTATTCTTCGGATTTCAATTAGTTTTTTTTCTTCATCTGCTAAAGCAATTATTCTATAGTCTCCAACTCTGAGTTTCCAGTAAGGTGAATCTGTTAATTGCTGAAAGCTTTTTTGAGGATTAATTAATGCTTTTTCAAGTTTCTCAATAATTCGTTTAGAAATAGTTTTTTCAAGTTTGATTAAGTCTTTTCTGGCTCTGGGCATAAAGAGAGTTTTCCACATTCACAAACCCAATTCTTTTTTCAGTTCATTCAAAGGAATTCCTTTTTCATTTCTTGATTCGGCTACCGCATCAAGCAAACCAGCACGAAATTCATTAGTATATTCGCCTTCGTCATCTCCTTTAGGGACTAAAAAAAGCAGTTTTTTTAAGACATCATCAAAACTCTCCCGTTTATATTCCTTTAAGAATTCTAATTGAGTTTTGGTTTTTTTATCCAATTGAATAGTAGTAATAGCCATAGTAAGCTATAGAGTCCAATAGAATTTAAATGTTTTGCCCTAAAATTAGTTCTGTCCTAAAATCAGTACGTTCTTTGTGGTCGTGGTTTGTTTTCTTTTTTTTCGGTAATGTGTGCTCGTAATTCTTTTCCATGTTCAAGTTTTACCAATAAACTTTCACGATTTATTACTGCTAATTGAAAATATAATTCTCCTCTATCGCTTTCAAAAGGTTCATCATTAGTTTTTTTTCCAAACAACAATTCTGTTTCTCTGATTGCTGCTTTGTGAGATAATTTTTCCACGATTCTGGAAGCGGTTTTTATTTCTCCCTGAGTTAAACGTCCTTTTACAGCATCAATTCTTTGCAATGCTTTCATCAAAGGAATCGTATCCCCTTTTAGCCTTAATAATTCATAAACCCCCAGACCTTTTGCTCTTGCCAGGTTAACCGCCCTGGTTCCTTTTTCAATAATTCTTTTATGCATAGTAAAGTTGTGAGTTCAGCGCCTTAAATTAGTTTGTAAAAAATAAAGTCAAGCAATTTTACTTGCTTGACAATTTATTTGCTTTTACGAATTCCCAAATTTTTTTGGTCATCATGCTTGGTGCAATTGGTGCGTTTCCAAAAATTTGCTCAGCTGTTTCTGTTCTACCAGCAAAATTAATTGTGTATCCGCCAAATGCAGGTTTTTTTTCTACCATAATTTTTTCCCCTCCTTATTTTTTTTAATTATTACCTCTAAGAATGACGTTTAATGCAAATTTAAATTAACAGGTTTAAGTTTGTCCTAAAATTCGTTCATTTTTAGGGGGTATATTAATTTATTTTTTGAGTATTTGAAAATCCACATTTTCCACATTTAATAATTAGTTTTCCTTTAAGTGAAATACTTTTTATTTTTGAACTATTGCAAACAGGACATTTTTTTGGAATCATTTTAATCTCATTTTACAGATAATATATTTTTCTTTTTTTAAAGTTAAAAAAGTTATAGTTAGCAAAAAATAATAAAACTATCCCCCGGATTGACGTCAACAGAGAATTGA
>CAZHFT010000031.1:0-7369 GCA_964531875.1 uncultured archaeon
AGTTCAAATAATTTTTTGGTTTCTTCTATTGAAGAGCCACTTGTTTCAATAGAGGGAGTTATTGAAACATTAGATAAAGAAGTTTTGCTTGAAAAAATTTTAGAAAATGAAAAAGCAAATTCAATTACTTTTGAAGTACTGGAGCAAATTAAAGTAGAAACAGATTCTATTTTTATTCCTGATTTAGATAAAAAATTACCTTTAGAACAAGGTTACTTTGAGGCATTTATTAATCCAAGTGAAATAGAAGAATCAATGCATCTTTATTTACAATTGTATGCGTCTGAACGCGATGGAATAGTTAATGTTTCTGCACAAATAACTGAACCAACAACAACTCAATTTGTGAATTAGTTTCAATTAGTCATTTATTGGGTTTTGAACCATTTTTCATATTGTTTGTGATTGCCTACAAAGATTATTGTTCTACAGTTGTTTTCTTCTTCAAAGCAGATTCTGTATTGTCCAGTTTCAAGAACAAAATATGGCAAACCATATTTCATATGTCTTGTCGAATCAAGTTCTGTTAATTTTTCAATTTTCTTTAATATTTTTTTCTTTTCTGAATTGTCTAATTTAGAATAATATTTATCCCACGCGTCTGCAAAATCAATCAAAAACAAAAAATCACTTGAAGCCGTATTTTTTCTTTACTTCAGCCATTGTGAAAACTTTTCTTTTTCCTTGTTTTATTTCCTTACTAATTTTTTCCATTTTTTTTATTGCAAGGGCATCTTCAACAGGGTTTATTTCAGAGAATTCTCGGTATTCTTTATCGAGCCCCATTATACCTGCTCTTATTGCTTCGCTTTTTGTTTTGAAAACTCCCGCACTAGTAAGTCTATTCAAAACAATTTCCTGTGCATTTCCTAATCTAACTAAAGTTTCACCCATAAAATCACCATATCAAATACATATCAAAAAGATATATAAATATATTTAATTAGGGTACATATTTTTTCTTTTTTGAATTTTTTTGCAATTTTATTTTTTTCAATTTGCTTATTGCTTCTGTACCTTTCAGGCACCTCGGTATCATTTCTTTAATTTGCTTATTGCCTCGGCAATATCGCCATCATTTTCTTCTAATGTTTTTTTTGCTTCTTCTTCTGAAACGCTTGTTTGTTCTGCAACCATTTTTATGTCTTCTTTAGGAATTTCTCCTGCTTCTTCTCGTGCGTTTCCTATTACGGTGTAAGTTTTTTGTCCTTGCATATCAATTGCTGATACTTGTGGGTCATCAATTATTAATTTTTTATCTTCTAATTCAAAAATTACTTTTTTTACATTAAGTTCTTCATTTTTGATGCCTAATTGCTTCATCATCATTTTCATTTTTCTTGGGTCCATTCCACCCATTCCTGGAAACATAGTTAAATCACCTACAAAAAATATTCTTACGACTGTTTATAATTATAACTTTGATACGCAAAGATTAAAATAGCGCAAATGAGTTTCTTTAAAGAGGGATTAACAAATGCCAAAACATCGTCCTCCAGGACATGGAGATAAAGGATTTCACGACAGAACTCACCTAAGTTCTGGAAAAACACTTACTAACGAAAAAAAAGAACATAGGGAAAGAATGGCTTTGCAAGAAAGACAAGAAGAGATAGTTAAAGCTTTGCCTCATGCATTAAAAGTATTATCTCGGCAAAGAAAAACAATTAGGGAATCAATGGCTAAACTTAAGGTTAAGCACGGGTCGCAAAAAGTAGTGATTGCAAAAATTAATATCCTTGAAGAAAAAAAGAAATTGCTTTTAAGTAATGGATTGAAAACACAAAGACAATTGGATTCACATTCTGCAATTAAAAGGGGGCTCAAAGAACTCAACCAAGTTAGAAAACAAATGGCTGACGGCGAGAAAAAAATAAGAGAAATGAGTACTACTCTTGCAAAACATAATTCAGGGCGTTAGAAAAAAAAGGGCTTTTAGGTTTATTTGTTAAATTAAAACGAAACGCTTCTCTATTCCCTTTATTAATCTCTGTTGCTTTCTTTTTTCATGGCGAGTAATATTATTAGTTCTATTAGTGTTTTTGATGAACGTTTTGAAGTGCCTAAAACAGAAGCACGTTATTCTGCATTAAAGAAATATTTTTCTCGTGGCGGAGTTATTTCTGCGGTTAAAAGTAACAAACAATGGCCTAAAATAATTTATCCTTCTCCGTTAAGAGTTGATGCTCAACTAAAAGAACTTTTTGTTTTGAAAGAAAATTATTCTCAAAAATTTAAAGATTGGAAAAAAAAATTACAAACTGCTAAGTCTTATCATTCAAGACATCAAATGCTTAAATTTTCAGAACCTCTTTATTGGAAACATGTTGCAAAGTCTTTAGCTGATTCTGATTATAGGGAAGATTCTGCAAAAGTAAAGTTGCCTGTTCATCTTGTTGCGGATCCTAAATGGAAACCAATGATTCGAATGTTTGTAACTGATTTAGAGTACAGGAAAAATCTTGTTGAAACAGTACAAACTAGTATTGTCTATAAAGACAATAAAACTGTTGCAAAATATGCTGATGTTTTACAAAAATTTAGAAGTGAAATTTCTGAATCAAAAATTTCTGAATTGCAAAAAAAACTTGATAAAATCCAAGTGGAAATAAGTTCTCTTGAATTAATTAAAAAATGGGCAAAAGAATAATATTACTTACAAATTGAGTTAGTAAAATAATGCATTTAATTTGTAGACTTCTAATTAAGTTTGTAAAACCCCAACCCGCATAACTTTAAATAACAGAAAACACATATTTAAGATTATGAATTATTCTTTAATCTTTAAAGCTTTATTTTTGATTTCTCTTTTAATATTAATATCTGGCTGTACTGAACTACCGCCTGAAATCATTGCTTCTAAAATACAAGCAAAGTATGATTCAATGTCTGCATTTGAAATGGAAACAACCGAAATTGAAGTTGTAGGAAACTGCCCAAGTTATGCAATGGAAGAAGGTTCTTTGCCCATAATCAGTCTTGGACACATAAAACTGCAAAAACCTGATAAGTATTTTATAGAATACAAAAGCGGTGACAAAGAAGCTTGTTTGGGTAACGTAAGGACAAGATATTTCACAAAAGGAGATAGGGGCATTAAACAGATTTTCAAGGATAATTCTTTATGCAAAGAAAATGTTAACCGTAGATTCAAGGTTTATGATATTGTTATAGCTCACATAAAAGATGCAAAAATTAGTGAAGAAACATTAGGCGATGTTCCTGTTATTAAGGCATCAATTAATTTAAAAATCAATACAGGAGAGTTGGAACAAACTGGTACAATGACTAAAAATGGTGAAGAAGTTCCTGTAATGAAATCAAAAGAAGAGGATTTGATACTCACTTACTGGTTTGATGTTGATTCTTATTTGGCTTTACAATATGAAGAAGAAATACCTGCATTAGGGTATAGTAAGATAGCAAAGTTCAATGTAATTGGTATTGAGAGCATAGAGCTTCCTTCCTCAGAAGGAATTGAAGAAGTTATTCCTTCATCTGATGGTTTTGAAATAATAACTGAACAAGAGGATATTCAAAAAATTGATGTTGATGAATAATATTTTGATAGTGCTTCTTCAAATTCAAAAAGAATAACCAAACCTTTAAATAATTCCTTTTTCTTTAGTTTATGATTATGTTTGAAAGTATTAAAGTTGGTTGGAAACTTGCTAAAACTTCTTTAGCAATGCTTATGGAAGATAAGAAACTTCTTATGTTTCCTTTTCTTTCAGCAATTTTTTCTATTCTTTTACTTATTGGGTTCATTGTTCCTTTTGCAATAACTGGGGTTTTTTCAAATGTTAGTGGTTTGGAACAAATTGGCGCAGTAACTGGAATAATTGTTCTTTTTGCTTATTATTTAATTACTTCTTTTTTTGCAATATTTTTTAATGTTGCTTTAGTTCATTCGATTAAGGAAAAAATTGAAGGAGAGGGGGAAGGAATCACCGCTTCAATTGGTTTTGCATTTTCTCGTTTTGGAACAATTCTTAGTTGGGCTTTACTTTCTGCGATTGTTGGAATGATTCTGAAAACAATTGAAGATACTGCAAGAAAAGCAAAAGGAATAGGCGGACTTGTGTTAATGATTATTAAAGGAGTAATTGGTTTTACTTGGGTTCTTTTAACTTATTTTGTTATTCCAGTTATTGTTTATCAAAACCTTGGTGTTGTTGATACTATTAAAAAATCAGGTAGTATTTTGAAACAAAAATGGGGCGAAGTATTATTCGCTGGATTCTCAACAATATTAATGATGGGTCTTATAATGATTGCTTGGATTATACTGGGAGTAATATCAATAGTGGTTTCTTTAGGAATTAATCCTATACTCGGAATAATATTTGCAGGAATTTTTATTTTTGGATTTTTAATAATCTTGTTAATCAATTCAGCAATGGGTATGGCTACTAGAACTCTTTTGTTTCTTTATGCTGAAAAAGGAATTGTTCCTCCTGGTTTAGAAGAACATGAAGCTGAAATGCTTTTTAGGAAATGAAGTTCAATATTTTTTTGTATGTGAAAAATAACAACTTATTTATAGTTTAAATCAGTTTATCTTTTTTATGAATAAAGCTCAGGGTGCTTTGGAGTATTTGTTGTTAATTGGCGGTGCAGTTCTTGTTAGTGTTATTGTTGTTGCTTTTTTTTTAGGGCTTTCAAGCGATTTCAATCAAGACGCACAAGTAACCCAAGGAAGTGCACTTACACAAATAGAAAAACTGAGAGATGCTTCAGTTGCAAGTCAAATAGAGTCTCAAACAGATGGTATCGTATTTTTTTATGCGACTGGAAGTGAAATACCAAACAACTCAATAATACTTGGCGCGGATGGAGATGGCGATAGTGATTTGGATCAGCAGACAATAGTAATTGAGTTTGAGGAGCCAAGTGAAATAACAAGTATAATTTTGAATTCAAATCCGATTGTTGTATGTTCAACTATTGTTGAATGTAATTTAATATGTGAAACTAATAATGATAAAAGATTCACTTGTAAAATCCCAAATGTTTTGATTGGTGAACATGAACTGGTGGTGAATGCGACAAAGATAGGTTCTTCAAGTGGTGGAGCCAAAAGCTTGGAGTTCAATGCTACTGCAACTACTAACCCTTGTGAATTAATTCCTGAAACTGAAGGTTTTTGCAAAAGATTATGGTATTTGCCATACTTTAACCAACAAACAGAAACATGTGAAATGTTCATGACTGGAGGATGTTCTGCTATTACTGAACCATTCGAAACAATAGAGGAGTGCCAGAGTACTTGTGAAACTGGGGGACATGAAGACGGTGAAAATTTATTATTAAACTCTGGTTTTGAAGATAGTTCTTTGGTTTATGCTGAGTGGGTAATGAGCATGGGGGGTGCATCATCTGCAGTAATAAAGCAGGATCAAAAATATAGTGGTTCTAATAGTGTTTGGTTTGGTAGTGATGGGGGAACAGTAGTTTTGCAACAAGCGGTTAGTGTTGAATCTGGTGCTACTTATAAATTAGAAGGGTTTATTAAAACTCAGTTAGGTTCTGGAGCTTGTTATATTGATCTTTACAAGTATTCTTATTTGGATTCTCCAGGTGCCCGTGATGCATCAACTGGAAATGTTGCAGTTGGAGACTCAGAGTGGACTTATTATTCGGAAGAAGTAACTATGCCGTCTAATGTTAGCTTGGTTTATGTCAGAATGTTAGAAGATGCTAACCCTAATGGAGTTTGCTGGTTTGATGACATAAGTTTAGTGAAAGTTACTGATGTTGAACTTGAGTATCCTGGAGAAAACCTCAAGAATCCTGATAAGTACTCTGAAAAAGAGGTTTTCCTGATTTCAGACAATGATTGGAGTGATGTTTTGAGTTTAGTACCTATTACTACGTGGACTGGCGACGAACAATGGTGCCAGAGAGGTCACGGAACACCTGAAAATGTTTGTGTGTACCCAACTTTGATTTATCATGATGAAACAGATGAAGGAAATGGTTTTGATGCAGACTCAATACTTTATTTTTTAGAACAATATAATACTGGAAAAGTAATAGTTGTTGGAGAAACACCAACTGAACTGCAAGGGCATTTAATATCAACACTTAGTGAAATTAATGGGGAATCGCAAGAAATTATTGAAGCTGAACGAATTGAATCAATTTCCTCAGCTGATTACTTCTCTTTTTGGGATTCTTTTGATACTGTTGTTTATGTTGAAAACGATTATGAGCTTGCTTTGATGGCTTCGACTTATGCATCACTAATCAATGCGCCCCTTGTTGTTGAAGGAATCACATTGGATTCTCCGAATGTTTTCGCTGGAAGAAATATTGTTCTTGTAGGAAGTGTTTCCTGCCCAGAAGGGGCAACATGTTTGCCGAAAAACACTTTCACAAATCTGGTGAGCCTGCAGCAAAAGTATGTTGAAGAAACAAACACTGATAAGATTATTTTGGTGAACCCGAATGATTTGGATATAAAAGTAAATGAAGTTTTTGAAACTGAGAAAGGAGGAACTGTTCACGAAATTTATTCCAAAACCTCTTTGGCTGCACCGATTCTGGCGAGTGCCAAGCATGAGATATTAATTTCAAAAAAAAGTACTGATGTAGATGAGATTTCCTCATTTATAAAATCATTTCTCTTGGCTAACCAGAGTATTTTACAAAATTCGCTTCCTATTTCTGTTCGTTCCTATGAGGGGCCGTATCTATATTTGTATGATTTAGAAAGAAGAATCGATGAAAAGTTATCTGCGCAATTTATTCCAACTTGGGATAATCCTTATCCTTCTTTTTATGGGAATAATATAGGATATACAAAAAGTGATGGCGGCCTATATTTGTATGATTTGTCCAATAATACTGAAACTAAAATAATTGACATTGACCTAGAGTCAGAAGGTCCCATTATGCGCCCTTCAATATTTGGCGATAAAATTGTTTATGATCAACTTTATAGTGGCGAGTTGGATGGCGACATTTTAAGAAGCACAGCTATATATACATATAACCTATCTTCTGAAACTAAAGAAAAAATAAAAGAGATACCAAGTGATGGAATAAACCAAGTTATTTTAAGTGGTTTAAAGTTATGTAGTCAGGATAAAGTAATTTATGTCAATAATTTGAATGATAATCTTTATGTTTATGATATTTTAAATAAAACCGAAACAGAAGTAGATAGTGATTTATATTATAATAGTGGTTTTTATTGTTCCGATAATAAATTGGCTTATTCAAAATCTAATCAGATATACTTGTACGACTTACGAAGTGGCACAAAGGAATTAGTGGGAAATGGCAATCTTTCTATTAATAATTCTTCAATTTTAGGAAACAATTTATTATACTCAGTTTATAATTATGGAGATAACTCTTTTGA
>CAZHFT010000032.1:0-7356 GCA_964531875.1 uncultured archaeon
GATTTTGTTGCAATCATCGCACTTGTGTTGATATCCTCTTTTTCAGTTTCAACTGATTTAACAAGTCAACTCTCAACGTTTGTTATAAATTTAGTTTTATTATTCCTATTATTTTTCATTGCATCCAAATTTTTTGTGAAAAAAATATTTGATTCACTTTCCGAAAATCAAGAATTGCTTTTTCTCGGAGCTATTTCATGGTGCTTTGCATTTTCCGCAATAGCCATTTTTCTTGGTTTTTCCAAAGAAATTGGAGCCTTTTTGGCTGGAATTTCAATAGCATCTCTTCCTTATACTTATGAAGTATTAGGAAAACTAAAATATCTAAGAGATTTTTTCATTGTATTGTTTTTTGTTGTTCTTGGTTCAAATCTGGTGTTTGTATCATCCAAGATTATTCTTGTTCCTGCAATAATATTTTCACTCTTTGTCCTAATTGGAAACCCATTAATAGTTTTTGTTCTAATGGCCAAATTAGGGTATAAAGGAAGAACAAGTTTTCTCTCCAGCTTGACAGTTGCCCAAATAAGCGAATTTTCTTTAATCCTAATTTTTTTGGGAGCAAAAGTGGGGCACGTGTCTGACGAAGTTGCTTCAATAATAACTTTGGTTGCAGTTACAACTATCAGTGCTTCCACATACTTGATTATTTATAATAATAAATTGTACAATTATTTGGTTGAATTTTTACCTGTTTTGAAAACCAAAATGTTTTTTGAAGACTCATTGCACATGGTTGATGATAAGGAATATTCCTTAGTTTGTTTAGGTTTTGGTAGAACTGGAAAAAGAATTTTTCTTAATGAAGATACAAATGAAAAAGATGTTTTGATTATAGATTTTGACCCAAGGGCATTAAGAGCAGCAGACGATCGAAAATTCCACACTCTTTACGGGGATGTGTCTGATTTGGAGACAATTGAATTTATTATAACTGTAAAACCAAAAGTCGTTATTTCAACTATACAAAATGTTGAATCAAACACTATTTTGGCTAAAAAATTATTACAAAAAAATAACAACATAAAACTAATTGTTTTGGCGCATAGTGTTTCTAATGCAAGAAAACTCTATTCAGCAGGAATAGAATTTGTTTTAGTTCCTTCGATTATTACTGCAGACAAAGTTAAAACAATTATACACGACATCAAAGCGGGAAGAAATTTCGAATTGGACTGGTTAAAAAATACAGAATTTAATTACGATCAAGATTATTCTTCAAAATAATTCTTATCTTTTGAAAATAACCCATCCAAAAGTTCCAAGTCTTGTTCAAATATAATAAAATAGTTCTCCTGAATTTCCTTTTTTAATTTCTGGATTTTTTCTTTCATCTCCTCAGTTTTTTCTAAATTCTTTTCTTTCCCTGAATTCAGCTCTTGAAGTTTTTCTTTAATGCTTTCAATTTCGTTTTGGCGATTTTTCAAATTTTCATTTGAATTGTTTATTCCAATTTTTCCTAATGCTTTATTCGTTTTTGCTTCAATTAAATTAAAATGCCAAAAAAACTTCTCAAAGAAATCGGTTGAAGAAATTTCATTCAATGAAGAAATCCATTTCTCTTTTTCTTTGTCTTTTTTTGCATTAACCCCCCCTGATTTAATCACGTTTAAACAATCAGCACATGCTTTTTTGATTTTTTCGCCCTTCTGATCTGACTTCAACGCAGTCTCTGGACTAAACAGCCATTTATTCAATTCCTCAAAAGAATAACCCTCACTAACAAACCTTTTTGATTCAATCAGTTGCTCTAATCTTTTCAAAGGTTTTCCTGCTTTTCCAATTAACATTCTTACTTTTTCTTCAACTTCTTTTCTTTCATTCTCAAGCGCTTCAATTTCTTTTTTCAGCTCGCCCAGTTCTTTAACTTCTTCTGAATCTTGCATTTTTACAAGATTTTGTTTTCCCCTAACTAAAATTTTCTCATTTTCTTCGATTTCTTTCAAAACATTTTTACTAAAATCCTTATTTTTGCTTAATTCATTTTCAATTGAATTTAGTTCTTCAATTATTTTTAAAATTTTTTCAATTCCATTTAACTTTATTTCATTTGCACTCTCCTGTAATTCCTGAATTGCCTGCATTAATTCATTAAAGTCTTCCCCGATTTTCTTTACTTCCCCTTTTAATGCGAAACTCGTTACTGCTATAACCTGTCTCAGTTTTACAAGTTCCTTTTCAAGTATTCTCTGTGATTCAAAAGAATACCCCTGAATTGTTTCAAAAGAATGTTTTGTTGGGGGTCTAAGTTTTTCAGTTAGAGAATTGATTTGTTTCACAAAATCTTTTCTATTAGTTAAAAGAATATTCTCAAGTCGTCCATCCTTTCCCGATTTAATTTCGCTTAAATTGTTTGCTTTGGATTTAATTTCTTTCAGTAAGTGATTCACCTGCGCAAAAACAGAGAACGCTTGTTTTTCAAAAACATCAAACTTTTTCTTTTTAACTTCTTCCAACTCTTTCTCTAATTCGCTCAGAGAAATTCTCTTTTTCTCTTTTTTTTCTGAAAAAAACTTTGAAAGAAAACCTAACCCCATTCAAAAACTAATGTAAGAAAAGATTAAAACATGGCAGTCATAAGAACAAAAAGAGTCAACGGAAACACTTACACTTACCTAGTAGAAACCAAAAGAATCAACGGAAAAGTAGTTCAAAAACACTTGAAGTACTTGGGGAAAAGGTTAGGGTGATAGTTTTATATTTTTAGAAAGTATTCTTTTAATATGGTAAAACCCCCTAAACCCAGGTTCGTGAACGACGTTTTGGCTAAAGCAACTAGAAGCATTAAAAACCAAAGAACGCAAATAAAAGGCTGGTCACCAACAAGGATTAAAAAAGAAAAACAAAGGGAAGTAAGCAAGTACCTGACTGGGGAAACAGGAACAACTGACCTCATAAGATCAATGCTATTCACACCACCTGAAATACAAGCAATAACAAAACTAAAACAAGAAAAAGAAAGAAACTCACCAACAAGAAACGCAACCAAAAGCCTCTTCGCAGCAATCCACCAAGAAGCAAAAGCCAGAGAAATAATACCATATTCCAAAAAAAAATGATTTCCTTCTAACTAATTTAAAATACTAAAAAATCAGTTCACCCAATCTGTACTCTTTGAACAAATTCTTTTTATTAGTCGGAGACTGCAATTGGTTTATGATTGAATTAGCTGAGCTCATAAAACTTTTGTATTGCGATTGAAAAGTAAAATACGCCCTCGGTAGGACTTGAACCTACGATCCTTCGGTTAACAGCCGAATGCTTTACCTGCTAAGCTACAAGGGCATAATTCTTATTTAAAGTACTAAAAATATATTTTGTATAGGTTTAAAAACGCATCTAAAATAATGCTAATTAAACCATTTGAATTATATAGAGTAAGATTTATTAATTAAAAATGAATGAAAAAATAAAACTCGGAGTGTTCTCAGGGTTAATATTTATTACCACATTATTAACGATTTTTTTTGCCTACGCCTCAGGGATAAATGATTTAAACCCGCTTAGTTCAGGAATTCTTGAAGAAATCCAATTGCTTCTTACGTCAATTCCGTTTATTTTATTCGTTATTTTTGTACCCCTTCCATTTACAATAATTTCAATTGCTTGTTTTACTTTCAAAGACAAGTTTTATTCATATGCCACAGGACTTATTGGAGGAATATTAACATTAATCATTTCAATTTTTTTGTTTGGTTTTGGAGCAGGAGAAATAATTATTGCAATCTTTTTTTTACTTTCAATAATGCTTTTTGTAGAAACTTTGTATGTTAGAAAAAAAGAATTAAAAACTTTAATTGTTTTTAGAGCAACTTCAGAAGCAACAAAAAAAGCAATGCTAATAATTGCATTAAGCATATTTGTGGCAACTGCAATAAGTGCAATAGAAAATAACGAACAAAACATTGAAGTATTTGGTGAAAGCGTAATGAATCTTGCATTTGCAAATAACACTGATAACGCCGAACCAATTGAAAACATTGCAGAATTATTAATAGTTAATCAACAACAAACAGTAACTACCATAACTAATTCAGAAGTGTTTGAAAAAATAAAAGAAAAAGAAGATGTGGATGTTCAATCTTTTATACTTACAATGAATAATTTAGAAGAATCAGTTTATTCAAATGAAACTCGAGAACAAGTAATTTCACAACTACAAGAAAATCAAAAAAATAATCAAAACATTATTACATTTGATTATTTAAGAGAAACCTCCCCTGCAATAAATACAATTGCTGAGTATTACTGGTTAATAACTGCGTTTACTTCAGCAACCTTTTTCATGTTCTTTGCAAATATTATTGTTTCAAATATTGCAGGGATTTATGCTTCAATTTTACTACAATTAAGCCGGTTTATTGAGAAAAAACCCGAAGAAAAAGAAGAATAAAAAAGTTTATTAATTACAAAATAGTTAATGAAACAGAAGGTGATTTTAAATGCCAGAAGAATACTATAATGAATTTAAAAAAAATTCAACAATAAGAGACGAATATAAAACAAAAGCAGAAGTAAAAAAAGCAAATGCTTCAAAATTACCAATCATTGGTTGGCTTGATAATTGGTTTGCAAAAAGACATGAAAAAAAAGCACAAGCGCATCAGAATTTGGCTTATCAATCTGCAGAAAAACACGCAGAAGCATTAAAGAAAAAGCACAAATTGTGAAAACACTCTATGTAATTAAAGCATGCAACAGGTTCAATTATCTGACGACTTTAGTCCCTACCAAAACAGAGAAGCATTAAAATACAACATTAAATCTATTTTTATAATGCCAAAAAGAGCGGTAGCTAAAAAGAAAACCAGAGGCCCATTCGCTGTTGTTGAAGCTGGTTGTGGTCAAGTCCCAATCGGATTAATTCGCAGAGCTGTAAAATCTCAAAGAAGAGGCGATAAAAAAGTTTTTTTTGGAATTGATGCCCGCCTAAATCTTGAATTAGCACTAAAGCAAATAGGATTAGAACGGATGCCTAAAAATTTGGCTTTCATTGAGGAATGTGTAAACCAAACATTATTGAGTGTACCTACACGAAGTATAGATGTAATCTTTTCAAGTTTTTTACTTAATAGTCTTGCAGAGACTCGTTCTTGCTTAGACCCAAGACAAAGTTGTAACCGGATATATTTGAAAATAGCTAAAAGAGCATTGAAGCCAGGAGGAAAACTAATTATGGTACAGGATATGTGGGCAGTTGATACGATTAGGCCTATTGTAAGAGAAGAAGGATTAGGTTTTTTTAGAGTAGATATTTCTGAAGAAGCCGCAAAAAACTCTCCTGCAGAATTCATTCGAAAAAGAGCAACTGTTGCAGGAAGGGAAAAAATAATACTAGGATAGGGTAAAGAAGCAGTCCAGCATGCAAAACAACTTGTAAAAGAAGGAAAACTAAAAACATGGACTGATTATACAAAGCCGACATTATTAGTAATGAAAAAACCACGAAATGCAAAAGAAGAACCACTTATAACAACACACCAAAAACAAAAACATAATGTAATGTTGTTTAATCGATTACTATTGGAACAATAATTTAATTCTTTTTCTTTTCAGCACTAACTTTTAGGGTTTCTTTTCTCTTGGGTAAAGCAATCACTTTTTCTTCCCAAGAAAAAGAAGTTCTCTTTCTTTTCCGTTAATTTTTGCTTCTTTTCTTTTTTAGTGTAGGTTTTTTCTTTTTTTGCAAGAAAAGAAAAAAAGTACGAACACACCTGAGAGTGGATTACAAAAAAAATTACAATGTTATTCCTTAACTCCGCCTTACTTCCGTTTTTCCCTAAGCATTGAACGCTCAAGTTACCGCTGCTCCCTTCCAGGCCTGACGGGTTTGGCTTAAACAACCAATCTTAAGGGACAGAAGGTCATAGTAAGAGAAAGGCATTATAATTTTCTCTGAACCGCCCCTCAAGCTTCGGTTCTGGCTAAAGCGGGTTTCCAGTAACAGAGGACCGCTAAACCTCCAACCTAGTTCATACTTATTGAAGACAAACTACTATAAAAATTAATCTCATATAAACACAAGGAATACTTAAAATGGTTTTAAATTTAAAATAAAGCAATTTAAACGCTTTATTGGATTAATGTAGGAGTGTTAAGTAATAATAATGCTTTTTTAAAAAAAACAACCAAAATAACACTTATACATAATGAATGTAGCTGGTTTAAGGGTTGTATGAATTAAAAAAACGTTAAAAAGAGAGTATACATAAAAGTAAATGCATATTAAGGAGTTAAGCATATATAATACTATTAATCAGCTTTTTAGAGCCAATAGTATTCAAAAAGCATCACAGGGGTGAAATTTTACATGAGATCTATAGTAGAAAACGCGGTTTCTAACGGAAATGACAAGGTTGAGGACCGTTTAGAAGAATTTGGTACTCCAAAAATAATGGTTATTGGAGCAGGTGGAGCAGGTTGTAATGCAGTTAACAGAATTGCAAACATGGGTATTTCAGGAGCACAATTAGTAGCTGCTAATACCGATAAACAACACTTAGCAATAATTAATGATGAATTAACAAAAATCTTAATAGGTAAGAGTGTAACAAGAGGACTTGGAGCTGGAGGCTACCCAGAAATAGGGGCTAAGGCTGCAGAAGTAAGTAGAAGCGCACTTGAAGAAGTTCTTGATGGGGTAGATATGTTATTTATTTCAGCAGGAATGGGTGGCGGAACAGGAACTGGTTCAGCACCAATAATAGCAGAAATAGCAAAAGAACAAGGCGCAATTGTAATTGCAATTGTTACTTATCCATTTGCTCTTGAAAAAGCAAGGTTAGTAAAAGCAGAGGAAGGAATTGAAGCATTAAAAGAATGTACTGATACGGTTGTTGTAATTGATAACAATAGACTTGTTGAACTTGTTCCTAATTTGCCAATACAAGATGCTTTTAAAGTAGCTGATGAAGTTATTGCAAGAACAGTTAGAGGAATAACTGAAACAATTACTCAACCATCTTTAATCAATCTGGATTATGCTGATGTTCGTTCAATAATGAGCAACAAAGGTTTGAGTGTTATTGCAGTTGGAGAATCAAAATCAGTTGATAAAGTTAATGAAGTTGTTAGTGACACTTTGAAAAATGCTTTACTTGACGTTGATATTTCTGGCGCTACAGGAGCATTAATTCACATTACTGGCGGACCAGAATTAACTCTCGGAGAAGCAAATCAAATTGGAGAAATGTTAACTGAAAGAATTGATCCTAAAGCAGCAGTAATTTGGGGTTCAAGAGTAGACTCTACTTTTGAAAACAAAATAGAAGTAATAACTATTTTCACAGGAGTTAAAAGCCCTTATATTAGAGGCCCAAGTGCTGCAGCAGCAGGCGACGGACCTTCAAGAAGAGA
>CAZHFT010000033.1:0-7076 GCA_964531875.1 uncultured archaeon
ATCAAAAATTTGGTCACAAGCAAGAGAGTGGATTAAAAAATGCTTTTTAAGAAAATCGAAATCTTCTTTACTTGGATCTTCAACATCCACCCATACAAAATTTTTGTTTGTTTCAGCTAACTGAGCAGAAGTAATGTTATTTACTTTATTATTTGCATATTTTAATATTGATTGTATCATTTTACTCAATTATAGAAAATAGAATCTAAGTATTTAAATATTCCTTAATACGCAACTCTAAAATAATTACTATCCTATCTATTATTATGGAAAAAGAACAACTTGTGCTTTTAAAAACGTTTAAAGAAAAATTTGGTTCTTCAAAAGAAATAAACCAGTGTTTTGAGTTATTTGACCTGTTTTACCCTAATTCGGTTGAAAAAAGGAATGCAATCATTCATTGTTCTAAAGTGGCTCAAGCAGTATCTGCTTTGGATCTTGAAAAAACCGCGATTATTACAGCGTATCTTTATTTATTGCCTAAAAACCCAGAAAAAAATCGAAAAATTGAAAAAGAATTTGGAAATACTCTTGGAAAAACAATTATTGAATTACTGGATTTAAAAAAAAGATTTTCAAAAGCTCTTTCTTTTAATCCTGAAGATAATGAAAAATCAAGAAAAAAAATATTGGTTCTTCTTTCAACAAATCCTACTGTGGTAATCATTCAACTTTGTGAAATGTTGGTAAAATTAAGAGATTTAAATTATTTTCACGAAAATGAAAAAAAAGAATTTGTTTTTGAGATTAAAGAAGTTTTTTCTCCATTAGCACATAAAATAGGGTTATATTTTGTTAGCGCTGAAATGAATGATTTAGTGTTTAAATATGAAGAACCAGAAAAATATGCTAAAATTAAAAATGCAATAAAGAAAAAAATTGCGACAATGAAAAAAGATGTTGAAGAAACTCAAAAATGTATTGAAACTGAATTAAAAAAAGCAAAAATAGACGCCGAAGTTTCAGGAAGAATAAAATCTATTTATAGCACTTATGAAAAAATGAAACGAAAAAAACTCCCCTTAGAAAAAATACATGATCTTATTGCACTTAGAATTGTAACAGATAATACAAAAAATTGTTATGAAACATTAGAAATTGTACATAGTATATGGATTCCTCAAATAAGTGAATTTGATGATTATATTGCAAAACCAAAAGAAAATGGGTATAAATCACTCCATACGACTGTATTAAGTCCTAATAAAAATTTTATTGAAATCCAAATAAGAGACAAAGAAATGCATAATTTTTCTGAGTATGGTATTGAAGGTGCACATTGGTCTTATAAAGGAGAAAAAAAAGATAATGAATATGAAAAGAAAACTTCTTGGACAAAACAATTATTAGATTGGCAAAAAACAAGCGGTAAAAACGCAACTGCGGATCTTTTTGGAAAAGAAATTTTTGCTTTAACTCCGAAAGGAGAAGTAATATCGCTTCCTGAGACTGCAACAATAATAGATTTTGCGTATGCGGTACATTCAGAAGTTGGAAATAAATGCAAAAGTGCAAAAATTAATGGCGTATTGTCTCCATTAAATTCAAAAATAAATAATGGAGATGTTGTTGAAATAATTACTTCTCAAAAACAATTACCAAAAATGAATTGGTTAAACTTTGTTAAAACCCAAAAAGCCAAGCAAAAAATAAGAGTAAAATTACACATTCAAAAAATACAAACTAAAACTAACACATTAAAAAAAGGACCAACACAATCAATAAAAACCACAAATAGGAAAGTTAAACTTGCAAAATGTTGTTCGCCTATTCCGGGAGATGAAATTATTGGTTTTAAAACAACAAAAAGAAAAATTTCAGTTCATCGAATTGATTGTGAAGAAAGCTTAAAAATAATAGGTAAAAAAATTGATGTTGAATGGCAAAATAAAGGAAATATTTATGAAATTGAACTCGTTGTAAAAGCAAAGGACCGATTAGGTTTGCTTAAAGATTTGTTAACTATTTTGTCTTCGGAAAAAATTAATATTGATTCAGCAAATGCAAGAATTTCCTCGAGCAATAATGTAGAGTGTAAATTTGTATTAAATATCAAAAATTCCACTCAGCTTGAAAAGGTAATTCAAAAACTTTTAAATGTAAAAGGGGTTTCAAAAGTAACTAGATAAATTATTCTGTTTGAAGTGCTTCGATGGGGTCCGTTTTTGATGCAATAAACGCAGGATAAATTCCTGCAATTAATCCAATAAATAACGCCCCCATAAAAGAACCTAAAAATAATTCGAAAGAAATAATAGTAGTCAAACCAAAAAAAGTTATTACTATTGAAAGAAGATATCCAAAAATAAGCCCTAATACTCCCCCAATAATTCCAATAAAAACAGATTCGTAAACAATAAGCCCCATGATATTACTATTTGTCCAACCAACTGCTTTTAGCGCACCTATTTCTTTAAATCTTTCAAGAACACTCATTAGCATTGTATTAATTATCCCTACTGCTGAAACTATTGAAGCAATTGAAGCAAGAACTACAACTAATAAAGTTATTCCGTCAAAAATTGCTCCAAATTGTGCAGAAAAATCACTCATACTTGAAGCTTTAACATCAGAACCATAAAGAAGATTTACTCTTTTTGAAACAAGCCCATCCTGAGAAGGGTTTGTTAGAACAAGATTAATAGCACTAACTCTATCTTTAGGATAATTAGTTACTTCTCTTACAGCATCTATTGGTCCAATTATAACATTATTAGTTAAATCAGAACCAGTAGTAAAAACTCCAATTATTTTAAATGAAACGTCATTAATTTTTAATTTACTTCCAACAGATTTTTTATATTCTTTTTGTAGGGTTTCGCCAATTAAAATTACATGTTTATCTTTATCTGAAATTTCTAAATCTCTTCCTGTAATTAATGTACCTGAAAAAGTAAATTGAGTAGTGTTTGTCATTTTATCTAAACCAAATCCAACAAATCGTATTCCCCCATAGGAAATTGATTCCCCCTCAATGGTTTTTGGAATTTGCATCACCAAAGGAATTGCTGTTTTAACTCCTTGAATTTTATCAAGTTTTTCCACTATCTCCGAATCAAGATAATTCAACACAGGATCTGTTGAATTCAAAGGAGCTACTCTTACTCCTTGAACTGAAGTTATTGCGTCTTCAATATCAAATCTTATTCCATCTACTATTGAAACAAGTGCAATTAATGAAGCAACTCCAATAATTACTCCTGCTAATGACAAAAAAGTTCTTACTTTATGCCTTAACAAATTCGAAAATGCGAATTTAATCAATTTATCCTCTTCCTATTTTTGTTTACTTCAATTTTGGTTATTTTTCCATCAAGAATAAACACTTTTTTTGTAGCATACTCAAGAAGAGACGGATCATGAGTAACAAGAACAAATGTTTTATTTTCGTTAACATTGAGTTTGTACATTAATTCAACAATTTGTTTTCCGGTAACAGAATCGAGATTTCCTGTTGGCTCATCTGCAAAAATTATTTCAGGATTATTAATAAGTGCTCTTGCGATAGAAACTCTTTGTCTTTGCCCGCCTGAAAGTTCATCAGGTTTGTGAAGCATTCGGTCCCCTAATTTTACTAATTTAAGAAGTTCAATTCCGCGATCTTCATATTTTTCTTTGTCTCCAAGTAAAGGTTCTGTTGGAATGACTACGTTTTCAAGAGCATTTAAAGTAGGAATTAAATTAAACGATTGAAAAATGAATCCTATTTTTTTTCTACGAAGCATAGCCATTTCCCAATCATCGTGGTCTTTTATATTTTCACCGTCTACTAACACATCACCTCTAGTTGGTTGATCAAGAGTTCCAAGAATATGCATTAAAGTACTTTTACCTGAACCACTTGGCCCAACAATAACAATAAAATCGCCCTCATCTACTGAAAAAGAAACTCCATCAAGAGCTTTTACCACAACTCCGCCTAAATGATATTCTTTGAAAACGTTTTTCACTTCAATTATTGTTTCTTTTTTTTTCATTTGTTCAACTCCTCAATGCTTCAATAGGACTAAGTTTCGACGCCTTATAGGCAGGATAAAGTCCTGCAATTAATCCTAAACTTATTGCAAAAGAAAAACTTGTAATAACGAGTAAAGGAGTAATTTTGTATTTTACTCCCGCAATAGAAAATAAAAATATATCAACTCCAAAACCAAGGAAGATTCCTAAAATTCCCCCAAAAACACCTAAAAAGAATGCTTCATACATTATCATTCGCATTACATTATTATCTGTCCACCCAACTGCTTTTAGCGCACCTATTTCTTTAAATCTTTCAAGAACACTCATAAGAATAGTATTCATTATTCCAATTCCTGCAACAACACTTGAAATTAATGCAACTGCTATTGCCATTAATTTAAGGTTTCCAATTATATCTTCCATTTGTTGAGCCATATCCTCCTGAGTAAAAACAGTAATATCTTCACTATACTTGAGTTTGAGAATATTTGCTACTTGTGTGTCTTTAGTAGTATCATCTAAAAAAATACTATAAGAATGAACATAATCTGGCTCGAGTGAACTTAGTTCTCTTGCGTCTTCTAAATTAACCACAATCATACCTGAAACAAAATCGCTTTCAGAATTAAAAATTCCGTGTACTCGAAATTTTTCCCCGTCAATTTTTATTGTAGAGCCAACAAATTTTTGATAATCATCAACAATTTTTTGACCAATTACTGCTCCTTTTACATCCGAAGAATTAATTGTTTTTCCTTTTTTTATGTCTCCTATCCATCCTTTAATCCCTGAAGAAAAAAACTTATCAGTGTCAAGCCCATAAATTGTTACTACTGCTAAAGAATCTAACACCACAGGGGAACCGTCAATTTTTTGAGGCATCACCCATATTTCTGGAATTGCTGCTTTAACATTAGGAATTGTTTCAAATTTTGGACCAAAAGATGTTTTCAATTTTGAAAGTGTTTGATCTTGTGCGTCTTTTTCAAGAACCATTATTGCTTTAAATTGTCCAATGACGTCATCAAAATCTTGAGTAAACCCATCAACAAGAGAAACAAGAATAATTATTGCTGCAACTCCTATAGCTATTCCACTTAAAGAAAGTGCAGTTCTTGTTTTTCTTCTGAAAAGGTTAAAGAATGATAATTTTATCATCGTGATTGCTGCCTTAGAGCTAATTGTCTAAAAATGAATTTTGCAACAAAATAAACCATTGCTAAAACAACTGCCAACAAGATTAAAATAAAAATATAAACTATTGGATTTGTTGGAGGAGCTGCTTCAATAAACAACGAATATTCTTCTACTAATGTTTGTTTATTTCCTAACTCATCAATATAATTTATTGTTATTATTCCTATAACTTCACCTGGTTCAGCGTCAAGCACGGTTCCTAAATTAAAAATTGCCGCCTCAGAATCATCCTCCTCAATGTTTCCTAAAAATGCTTTTTTAGCGCCAGTTACCCCTTTCCAAAATCAACAGAAACATCAACTGCTTTTGCTTTTTCTTCACCAATATTATCCAATTGAATAGATAATACAAAAGAATTTCCTTGCATTAATTGTTTATCATTTCCTAAAGCAGTATCTACTGAAAACTCAATGTTTGAAAAAACAAGTTCTGGTCTTCCTAAAACACTAAATGAAAATGAATTTTCTGTAGCTGAACAAACATCGCAAGTAGATTTTAATGCAAATGCATAAGTTTGAACGTCAACTTTATCATTAATGTGAATTGAAAATTCAACTTTTTTACTTTCGCTAGGGTCAATATCGCCAATTTTTTTAGTTGTTCCCGAAGTAACAATAAATGGTTCAATAGAGCTATTTGTTTTAGGAATTAATTCTACGCCTACATTTCTTGCTGAACTTGAACAAGAATTATTTATAGTTGCAGAAACAATAAGTTCGTCTCCTAAATGCGGTTGAAAATTACTAAGTTTTATATCTTCGATTTTTAAAGTATCACAAGAAGAAACTGAAAAAGAAATTTCCTCTATTTGTTCTATTTTATCAGAACCACTTAAATATTCCAGTTTTATTGGAATATTATAAGTTCCGGGTAAAACTGTGTCTTTTGCTTTAAACCTAAGAGAAACTGTTTTTGTGGATTTTGAATTTAATTTAGAAACTGTTTCGGATTCTTTAATTACTTCGAAATCATTAGCATTAAGTTCGATTGAAATTTTTATTTCTTCGGCTAATCTGCCAGTATTACTACTGTTTAATACATCAAAATTAATAGTGACTAAATCCCCTGCATAAATTGTTGAAGGGATTGTAGATTCGTTAACAACTTTAAGAATTTCTAGTTCTCATGCGAATACTGGGGTAGAAAATAAAAGAATTAATAATCCGAGAATAAGTTTTTTTGAGACCATAATTAGAATTAAACAGAAGTTTTTAAATAAGGAATTACTCCCTGTTTAAAAAGCTAAAAACATATAAATACAAGTTCAAGAGTATTTAATGTGTTACTAGAAAGGTGATTTTTTTTATGGAACGGATTCCAAGCGGATTAAACGGATTAGATGCATTAATTGAAGGGGGTTTCCCTGAAGGAAGAACTACTTTAGTTTCTGGAGGATGCGGAACAGGAAAAACAATTTTTTGCACACAATATCTTTACAACGGAGCAACAAAATATAAGGAACCTGGAATTTATGTTACTCTTGATGAACGTCCAGAATTAATACGACAAGATATGCTTAGATTTGGATGGGATATTAGAAAATTAGAAGAAGAAGGATTACTTCAAATAATTGATGGAAGTCTTGCAAAAGTAGGAATTCCGAGCGAAGAAGAATTTTCAATGCCTGCAACAGGATTTGATATTGATAAACTTTTACTTGAAATAATGCGAACAACAAAAAGAATAGGTGCAAAAAGATTAGTAATTGATTCAATTCCTGCATTAGGAATGAATTTTGAAAATGATAGTGAAATAAGAAATGCCATTCTAAAATTATCTTATCTTCTAATGAGAATAGGAATTACTACCTTGGTTACTTCAGAAGTATCTGAAGGAGATAATAAATTTGGAAAATATGGAATAGAAGAATATGTTGTTGACGGAGTAATTGTTTTACATTACATGGGGATAGGAACAAG
>CAZHFT010000034.1:0-6930 GCA_964531875.1 uncultured archaeon
TCATTATATCCGTCGTGGTCTTTCCAATGCCAAGGTAAGAAGTAACCAAGTTTTTTACTCCAAAGTTTTTCATTAATTTGTTTTTGTACTTCAATTAAATTTTTGTTCTTTGTTGCTTTTAATGCTCCGTAATAAAGTGCTTGAGTATTTATTGTATGCCCATATTTATGTGGGAAGCAATCCATCCAATCACTTGTTGGTTGTTGTTCCGGTAAAAGGTCTTCTCCTGCATCTTGATAATCAATCCAAATCATTGCTTTTTCAATTATTTTTTTGTGTTTGTTCCAAAGTTTTGTTCCAAACTTTTTTTTGTAAAAATGTTCGCCTAATACAAACCAGAGGCTTGAATCAATTGTTGCAAATGTTACTAATTTTCTTTTTTCAAAAATATCCACGTCGTTTGGGATTTGCCCTTTTTTACTTTGGTATTTTGCAAGTGTGCTAATGCTTTTTTCAAAAACTTTTTCAAATTCTTTTGTAAACGAAGTTGCGCAAATTAAAGAAATCATTGAGTCTCTTGCCCAAACAGAAGTATAACCATTTTTTCCGCCTGATGCATATAAACCATTTTTAGTAGAACATATTTCAAGTGCTTTAATTGCGTTTTCTTTTGCTTCTTCAATAATGTTATTCATGCAAAAACTATTGTTTTAGTATAATATATTATTTTGCTTGATAACTTTTAATTATAAAATAGACATTATTAGGTTTGCAAGTGGTTTTGCGAATATTTGTGAAATCATTGTTCCGAAAACAAATCCTAATAAAAGAAAAAGTAACCCTTTGAATAAATTCACTTCATAAAGTTTCATTATAATTATTAATTGTGTTCCGTAGATTGCAATTGGTGTAAAAACTGATTCGGGTAATACTGCAGTAAAAATAAATACTGATGCAACGTTTCCTAAAATGAGAAAAAAACCATTTAATACTGTTCCTTTAGGGTGGTTTAGTAATTTTGTAAGACAACTAATGAGTATTGTTCCTAATAAAATACTTGTAAGAAGTGGCATTACGTAGTACAGGGTCATAAGAAATAATTACTCCTCTGGCTTTTTTATTGTTTCTGTTTGGATTATTTCCAATGAACAACTTCAATAATGCTTGTAAATATAACTTTATCAATTAGATTCACAAATAAGCAGGTCAGCATTTAATTTTGAGTTAGTAGTGTTAAGATATTCTTTAATTTTAGGTTTTTCTGGTAAATAACCGTATTCTTCATACAAATTTTTTTTTATTGAACAGGAAACGAATAATATTTTTTCGACTTGTCGTGCTTGTGATTTCCAAAGATCTTTATTTTCTATTACTTGATTAACATCGTTTAACATAACTTGATTTGATAATTCGGTAAATGAATTAAATTGAGCTGTGATTTCTTCTAATATGATTAATCCCTTAATTATTGATTTGTTAGATATTCTTAATTCAGTAATATAGCTTTCAAAATCTTTTGGAAAATACGTTGTCCAAATGTGGTTACCATCAATAAAAGAGGTTTTATTTACTGAAAAAAATTTCGCTGTTGCAGCAGTTAAAGACAATTTTGTATCCATGCTTTTAAGTAAACTGTTTTGTTTGTTTTGATCCGCTTCAATTAATCTAGTAGATTCTGATTCAGCTAAATTTAAAGCAGAAGTGGATTTGTCCAATGCCTCTATTGAATAATATGTTGAAAATAATGCGAGTCCAATTCCGAGAACAGTCATGGAAACAGTAATTCTTTTATAGTCGTTTTCAGTTATTTCATTAAAACTTAAAAAGTAAGCAAAGTCAATGACGGTCAATGCAATAAAAAGAATGCTCAACTGTTGGTTACCTAATACTACAAAAATAACTGAAAAGATAGCAAAAATAAATAAAATTAAAAAAATAAATTTGCCCCAGAGTGTTAATTTAGTGGATTTGCATTTGTGGGAACCATGCGGATTACCGTCGGATTTTAAAGGTATGTTGTCTTGTTTGCAGTTAATACAAATCCCTCTTTTGAATTTAGCCATATTTACTTTAATTTAAAATTGTTTAAATAACCCTCTCCAGCGCTTTTCCCTCGTTTTTTCTTACGTCTTCGCTTTTCTTGGCTTAAACCATTGCCTTTTGAGAGACAAGGGATTTAATGCCTCCCAAAGCTTTTTGAGCCTTTAGAAAAAACTCGCTTTCAAAAGCGCTGGAGGTGATAAAAAGTGAGTTTTCATTATCAAACTAAAGTTTCAAATAAAGGAAATCCTTTTGGGGAAGGTTATTCTCTACAAGAACTTCTAGAGCATATGAAGGGGGATTTCTAATGGGGTGTTGCACCGGCAATGCCCCCCTTAAAACCTTTAAAAAGGCTCAAAAATCAGTTGATTATATGTTTTTTGATTTTTTGAAGATGAATTATTTTGAAAGCATAAAATCAGTTGTTTATGTTAAAGGAAAAAATGTGCAATTGTTGTTTTCTGAATTAGTTGAAGAGTGTTGTAAAAATAAAAATCAATCGAAAGTCGATTTGTGCAAATTTTTAATAAATAAATTTTCTTGTGAGAAATCAACAATTAAGAAATTCATTTATTCAAAAGAGTATTATCCTATTTATTTGATTGCGGAATTGATTTCTCAATTACCCGAACGAAAGAAAAACAAATTTATTTCTGAATTTAATGAGTCTATTGAGCTCATGAAATTCGGGGTTTCAAAAACATGGGTGAAAATACCAAAAAAACTGAGTTCGGAGTTAGCTTGGCTTTGTGGGGCTATTGCCGCAGATGGTTGGATAAGCAGAGATAGGTTTGGAAAAGAAAGAGTAGGCATCGTTGACCAAAATAAAAATACTGTTTTAAGGGCAAAAGAATATTTTGAAAAGTTGTTCGAATATTCTCCGCATTTTTACAAAAAGAAAGATGGTGCTTATTGGATTTTGATTGCAGATTCAAAAATATTCGCGAAGTTTTTCGTTACATTTTTTGATTTCCATTACGGTAAAAAATCAGGAGACGTTTCAGAACCAAGTTTAATAAAAAATTCAAGTTATAGCTTGGATTTTATAAGCGGAGTTTTATGCTTCGACGGATCAGTAGAGCTTGATGGTACAGTTTCTCTAGGTTGTAATAGTAAAGTGCTTGTTGATGAGGCAAAAAAGATTCTTTGCAATAATGGTTTACCTGTAAAATTTTCAAGGCCTGAAGCTAATGCATATTATATTCGTTCCTCTAGTTTGTTGAGTGAGTCAAACATTCGAAAGTGGTTAGATTTGCTTGGAGGCGATTTAGAAAAGGCAAGGAGATTGAATTATCTTGTTAATGGTTTTTCTGAAAAAATCGATTCTGAAAGTACTGCTCTTAAGCTTCTTGAAAATTTTGTTGGCACTTCAAGAAAGAATAATCAAACATTGCTTTTGATATTTAATATTATTAAACAATCTAAATCTATCCAAAAACGTGATTTGTTAAAACAGTCAAAAGTAGCACATGCAACTCTTTACAAATATTTGTTTATTTTAAGAAAAGCAAAAATCATTAACTGGAAACAAAATAATTTTGGGAAAGGGACAGTAAGCATATATTCCTACAATTTTAATATCCAAGATTGGCGTGTTCCTAGTTCTTGAACACTATTTCTATAACATCGCGATGTTTTAGCGGGTGTTCTTTACCTATAATTAGCTTGGTTTTCACATCTATCGCCCTTATGAAACCTTTACCCACATCAGTATGAACTGTAAATGCAAAATCTAATGCTGTACTTCCTTTAGGTAAAAGCCAACAATCTGGAAGAATTTGGCCTTTAGAATCAGTTAATCCTTTTGTTCCCCCTGGAAAAATAGCGATATATTTTAGTAAATCAAATACTGCAGTTTCAAGAATTTCTTGTACCCCTGTTCCGTCAAATTTTTCAATTACCTTGGTTTTAATATAATCTAATCCTTTTTTTTGTTTTTCATTTAATTCTTTTTTGATTTCAAAATGATTTTCTCCTTGTACATATTCAAGAGAACCATCTTTTGTGGCTCTTTTTAGGGTTAGTTCTGAGATGCCTGAACAAGGAAGAATTATTTTTTTTGGAAATTCTTTTTTCATTTTTTTAATATTTTCTTTTGCACTTGGTAAATCCATTTTGTTTGCGGCAATTACTAATGGTTTTGATTTTTCTCTAAATTTTTTTGTAAATTCTTTTTTTTCTTCTGTGCTCCACTCAGTAAGTTTTTTGTCAATTAGTTTGAGTTCTCTAAGCATTTCTTCTACTTGTTTTTCATTCGCGCCTATTCCTGATAAGTTTTGAGTAAGTGCGGTTATTAATTTTGATTTTGATTCATAAGGGGTTCTAGAAATTTTTGCCCAATTTTTTTCAAGTATTCCATAAACCCACATATCAATTTCGTTTTCTAAAAAAAGAATATCTTTACAAGGGTCATGGCTTCCCATTGGAACAGGTTCTCCTTTTTCATTTGTTGAACCGCTTGCATCAACAACATGAATTAAAACATCTGCTCTTGATAAATCGCTTAAGAATTGGTTTCCTTTTCCTTTTCCTTCATGTGCTCCGGGAACTAGTCCAGCAACATCAATTAGTTCTACTGGAACATAACGAGTATGATTATGACAAAATCCACTCCTTGGATTACATTGAGTGTTAAATTCTTTGTCTACACATTCCACTCTGACAAAACCAATTGCTTTGTTTGCTTCTATTGTGGTAAAAGGATAACTTGCCATTGGTACGTCTTGCATTGTAGCAGAATTAAAAAAAGTGCTTTTTCCTGAACTAGGTTTTCCAACAACTCCAATAATCATCATAATCTTTGGTTTGAAAGGTTTTTTATAGGTTAATTCAGTTATTTGTTATAATGCCTAGAAATGTTAATCGCGAAACAAGAGCTAGACTTATTAGTGCTTTTAAAAGAGAAAAATTAAGGTCGGTGAAATTAAACTTATCAAAAAAACTTGCGGAAATGCAGGGAAAAAAAACTTCTGTAGGTAGTAGAAAAGTAGAAAACATGATGAGAAAGGCGTTATATGCTGCTATTGATAAGCATCTCTCTCTAAAATTTAAAGAATCTTTTAAAGGGGAAAGAGAAGCAGTTTTATTTCAAAGAATGATTCTAAAAGAAAGCATTCGTGATACTGTTAAGAGGTGGGGTTATGAAGATTCTGAAAATGATTTTTTTCGTTCATTCCCTGGATTGCATAAACAAACTAGTAAAATGAGAAAACAAACCAAAGAGGTTCTAGATTCAGTTGTCGCTAATAATCGAAAAAAGTATTTGTCAAGGTCTCAAAAAGAAATTGAACATGTTGTAGATTATTTAAATACTTATGCGTGGCGTCACTTACTTTTTAAAGGTGAAGTTGTTAAACCTGATGTGTTGAATCATTCAGTAGAGCTTTTTTTTAGTATGTTTTAAAATGTTCAAGGGTGTAAGAAAAAATGAGGTGTGAAAATTGGGTTTGTTAGATGGTATTTTAGGAAAAAAAGAAAATGAAGGTCCTGTTGAAGAAAAACAAGAGCAACCACAAGCTTTAGCTAGGGGAAAGTATCCTGATCAGGAGTGTTCTTTTTGTGGAAAACTAAATGCTGATAAAAAGTGGATGGGGCAATATTTTCATAAAAAATGCCTTAGAAAATTAAAGAAAGGCGCGAAGAAGATGCTTTAAGCGCGGTGTTTTTTTTATGACCAAGCGTAATGCTCTTTTAGCAACACGAAGGCGTAAGTCTGCTTTGGTGCGCGTGATTAACCGAGCTTCGAAGAGAGTGCGGAGTAAAAGCGCAATTTTTGTTCTTGACGCGGCTTTGACCAAAGGCGCATTATCAATCGATCTTTCTAGAAAAAGTTTTCTTGAAGTGTACTCTGAAGGAAGAGGGATCAAGGTGGTTTATGTTCAACTGTATGTTCGTGAAGGAAAAACTATACACTCAAAAGTAAAAATGGTTTTCAGGAAAAAAGAGGGGCGTTGGGAAAAAATTTAATTCGAGTTCCAAATTAAATTAAAGTAGTTCAAGTGTGATTTAGTTATTTCCTTATTTTCTATTTTTATTGCAAGCGGCTCTTTTGACCATTGAATTAGTAGAGTTGTGTTTCCAAAAAGAATTGTTGTTGTAGGGCTAATATATTCATTGCTAACAAATTTGTAAGTCCATAGTTTTTTTCTAAAACGTAATTCTTGCTTAACATTTTTTGGAAAGATTGTCCGTTGTTTTATCCCTTTTTCTGCCCTTCTTTTGTGCCATTGTTCAAAGTAAGCTCCGAAAAATTTTTTGAATTGAAGAGTATTAGCTGCAAAGAAGTGTAATGGTTTCTCAGTTTCTAGCATTTCTTCAAACAGCAGTCTTAATCCTTTTCTTCCGACAAAAATGCTTGCTTCAGAAGATTCTTTAGAACCCGTAATAGTCTTTTTTACTTTTCTAATTTCTTGGATGAAATTTTCTTTTGTTTTTTTGAACTCGTCCTCTTTGTCGGCAATAAATGTATTTAATGAATCAATTGATTTTGCTTCGAACCATTTCATTTTATTTTTAGTGATGAAAGAAATCACGCCTTTTGAAATTAATCTATCCAGTGCTTCGTAAACATTTGTTCGGTTTATTCCTGTTTCAGAACTAATTTTGTTAGCGTAACTGCTTTCTCTTTTTATAAGGTAAAGGTAAATCTTTATTTCTGAAGGGCTGAAACCAAATTCCTTCATGTTTTTTTCAAGCATAATCAATATGGTAGTGCTATTTATTTAATTGTTGTGGTGTGCTACCACAACTAAGAATTATTAGTTATCACTGGGCAATGGTTATAGAAAGGATTTTTTTGGGGATGGAAAATGTATAAGTGTTCTTTATGCGGAAAAGAATTTGGTATTTCTACAGGCACATCGCCTAAGGACGCTATGAATCATCCGCTTTTTGCGCATACTGGAATTTATTGTAAAATGATTTATTTTAATTCAAAACTTAGGCCTGTTT
>CAZHFT010000035.1:0-6703 GCA_964531875.1 uncultured archaeon
ACTTATTGGCGAATGTAAATCAATTTTTTTTAATATTTCATTTGTATTGCGGTTTGCAACAAGAACTCTTTGTTTGTTTATTCTAATATCAATATTATTAAGTGCATCTTTTGATGCTTCAATTACAATTAAAAATTCGCTTTCAAATTCAATTATTTCGACAAGTGGTTTTTCTTGTTCTTTAATTTTTTTGTCTTTTAATAAACCAAATTCTTCAATACAAAGTCCGCCATCAGGATTAAGTACAACCGTAAAACCAAGTTTTAATGGTTTAGAAAAATCTACTTCTTTTTCCTCAAAAGTACTAAGCATTTCTTCAAACAATTCTTCCATTACATCAAAGTTAATTTCCGATTCGTCAATTTTTTTTCTATTTTTCCATTGAACCATTTAATCTCAACCCTCAAAATAATTTTGTTTGAAATCTTTCTGCATCTAATCGTTTTATAGTTTGCCAAGCAGTTCTTACGCATTTTGGCATACACTTATTTTTAGCTAAATATTTCTTTAAAAAGTTAATCGTTTTTTCATCGGCTGGATAACCAGAACCAACTTCGCCATATTCCTTTGAAAGTTTTTTTATTTCTTCATCTCGTTCAACTTTTGCAATAACTGATGCTGCAGAAACAATTGGGTAATTCATATCTGCTTTGTGTTCAGAAATAATTTTTACAGGAGAAGAAATATATTTTTGAATTCTTTTTCCAAATTCTTCCATTATAGTATCTGGAGAATCAACATAAACCAAATCTGGTTTTTTCTTAAGTTTATTAATTAATTTTGCCGCATGCATTGCTTCAATTTCATTAAGGCTTTTTTTAAGCATTAATTCATCAAGTTGTTTTGCGGATGCATGGCTTGAATAATATTCAATTACAATTTTTTTTATTTCGGGGAGTTGTCTTTCTCGTTCTTGTACTGAAAGCAATTTCGAATCTTTTACTCCAAGTTCAATTAATTGGTCTTCGTCTTTTTTTTCAATTAAAGTAATTGCCATTACAAGCGGACCAATACATGGACCTCTTCCTGCTTCATCAATTCCTGCGATTAACATTCACATGAGGAAAAGAATGACATTCTTAAAAAGAGAATTATTATAATTCATTCATTTTTCTATTTGCTTTTTCAATTTCACGATTACAATTTTTGCATTCAGAAATAACATCAAGAATAAATCGTTTATTATTTCCTGCTTTTTGGATTTCGCTTCCTTCGGCATCAGCCTTTCTAAGTGCATTGAATTTGTTTTCATAAAGATTGTAAAGAGTATTAAGTGCTTGAATAGTAGTTTCTTTTTCAGGGTTATTTGGTCTGTTTAATCGAGACCTGCCAAAGCAAAGCATACAGTTCTTTTTTACACTTGATTTTAATTCATCTTCTTTTTTTAGAACTTCTTCTAAATCCATGTGTATTATTAGTTACTAAGAAATATTTAAGGATTTTTGATTACTTGAGGTTGATTATTTTAAAAAAATAGAACAAAGTTGTGGCTTAATTACCACAACTTTATTTTTGAATTTAAGCTACTACTTCTATATCAAGTTTTTTCTTTAATTCTCTGTATCTGTTTCTGATGGTAACTTCTGTTACTCCAGCAACATTAGCAACTTCTTTTTGGGTTCTTCGTTCTCCTTTCAAAAGTCCAGCAATGTAAACTGCAGCTGCAGCAACACCAGTTGGGCCTCTACCAGAAATCAAACCTTGTTTAATTGCTTCTTCAAGAATTTTTCTTCCTTCCTCTTGAACTTCTCCACTTAAGTTAAGTTCAGAAGCAAACCTTGGAATGTAATGAATAGGGTTTGTTAAAGGAATATTTAGTTTTAGTTCTCTAACCAAAAACCTGTAAGTTCTTCCAATTTCTTTTTTAGTTAAACCAGAAGCTTCAGCCATTTCGTTAAGAGTTCTTGGAACATTATAGTTTCTACAAACAGTGTAAAGAACTGCTGCAACAACCGCTTCGATTAATCTTCCTCTAATTAAACCTTTTTTTACAGTTTTTCTGTAAAGTAAAGCTGCTGCTTCCACCAATTGTTCAGGTGTATTTAAGTAAGAAGCAATTCTTCTTAATTCGGTTAAAGCAATAGAAAGATTTCTTTGCATTGAAGAACTAATTGAAGCTCTTTTATGCCATTTAATAAGTCTATACATTTGAGCTCTTGATTTACTCGAAAGTTTATTTCCTCTGAGGTCAGTACCTCTTCGGTCAATCATAGTTACAAGCCCTTTATTCAATTTAACATATTTCATTGGAGAACCAGTTCTTGATCTTTCTTCAGCTTGATCTGAATCAAAACTTCTCCATTCTTTTCCAAAGTCAATTTCGTCTTCAGAAATAATTAAACCACAACTTTTGCACATTATTTCCCCTTTTTCAGAATCTCGCATTACTTTGGTGCTTCCGCATTCAGGACATTTAATTTCGCTCACAATATCACTCCCTTGCGTTTTAGTTTTTCCCCCACAGGAAAACTAATCCCAATTCAGATGAATCAATAAATTAATTATTAAAGAAAAAATGGATTCAATAAGAACTTATATAAATGCGACACCTATACTTTATAAACACATTGGTTCAAAGAGAGAAGCAAAAAATTACTCTTTTTTGCTTTCTTCGTCTTTTTTAGCGTCTTTTTTAGATTTAGGCTTTGTTTTAGCCTTTTTTTCTATTTTCTTAGCTTTTTTAACTTTCTTTTTATCTTTAAGCTTTTCTTCTTTCTCTTTTTCGTAGTCTTCAAGGAGTATTGCGTTTATTGAACCTTGTTGTCCGGGTCTTGAAGTTACTTTAACATATAGTTCTTTTGAACCATCTTTTACCTTAAGTATACTGGACTTAGTTATAATATTACGCCTTGCAAACTGTCTATCTGCATTATTTTCATCAACTGTCACTATTTCAAGCTTTCTTGTCTTTTCAGTTGGTTTTTTTGGGTCACTAACCATAACAAATTGTTCAGCTTTTAATTTTACTTTTGTTGTTTTTCCTCTTTTATTTTCAGAATGTCTTTTTACTTCAGAATCTACCGTTGTTGCACTTTGATTTCCACCAATCCATGCAAGTTTTTTATTACATCGTCTTCGGCTTGGTCTTATTGCGCCGGTTGATTTTCTTTTACTTTTAAGATGCCATTGAGTCATTGTATATCACTTTTTTTTTAAAAATTCCTAATTGTTATTAATATAATTCTCCCCTAATTGTTATTAATATGATTTCCAAAATTGAAAAAGATAAATTTTCTATTTTAAAAGGTAGAATTACTAATAAATCGTATAACACGACTATTAAAAAGCTTACGCTTGTTGGTGAAAATTATTTTGTTCAAATAATTCCTGCAAAATTAGTTGCTGGAACAAATCATTTATTTTTTGCACTTGAACAAACATTTAGTTCTTTTGAAAATGAAACATCTTTTACAAAAAAACCAATTTTTGAGTTTTTAGTTAGGGTTTTTGCAAAAAAACAATTAAATAAAGCAATTAAAGATGTTGAATTTTCTAATAATGAAAATCTTGTTTTAATAATTAAAAGCACTTCTGAAAAAGAAATTGAAAAAATCAAAAATGAATTAAATTTTGAAGAAAAAGAATTCGCGCTTGGAGGGAACAAAAAAGAATTAATGGATTTTTTTGGAGTTTCTAAAAATGAACTTGAAGCACTTTCTGATTTAAAAAATCCACTTGAAGAAGCAATTATTGAAAGGGTTGCATTTGTTACTCTTGAAAAATAATTCTTTATTTTTCGTCTCCAAAAACAGCATTCAAAACTTCATGAATCTTTTTTGCTTTCTTTGGACCCATTTTTTCAACTTCTTGTAATTCTTTTATTGAAGCATTTATTGCAGCTCTCACGGTTCCAAAATTTTTAAGCAATGCTTTTGCAAGACTTGGTCCAACAAGAGGAAATCCTTCCATTAAGTATTGTTGTTGTTCTTGAGTGGTTAATCCTTTTCTACCAAACCGTAATTTGATTTCATTTTCTTTTCCACTTTGTTCTCTTTTTGCAATTAAATACACAAGTTTTGCAGTATCCTCTACATCTGTAGTGTAGAGAATTGGTACCCGATAATTAAGCGCAATTGATGCAAGTGCTACTTTAATTGCATTTTCATGAATGTTTCTAGTGGTGAAAAGTTCATGCTGATTTCCTTCAAGAATAATTAAAGGCGCATCGTAATTTGAAGTCATTAATTTTAATTGATTAAAAAGCCTACCATCCATTAAAGAATTTAAAAAATCTTCAATTGTTTTTCTTTCAATAACAATTTTGTTACTAATTATGAAATCCCCAATTTCTAATTGTTTCACATTCACGTTCGCTCCAAGACGTTTTAATTTAATAGTTACACTTGAAGCCTGTTCACGAGTATCAACATAAATATTAACTTCTTCTTCTTTTTGTGTAGTATATTTCATTAAGGTTGTTTGAGGTCCAATCTTTTTTTCAGGGATTGCTTTAGGATTTTGTAATTGTTTCAAAGTAGATTTCATTTTTTTTTCCTTAGCTCTTGAAGCATAATAAAAAGCCTCATCCCTTGTATTTTTTGCCATTAAAATAATTGCCTTTCCTTCTTCTTTTCTTCCAGTTCTTCCCCTTCTTTGAATCATTCTAATTTCGCTTGGAACAGGTTCATAAAAAACAACCAAATCCACTTGAGGAATATCAAGTCCCTCTTCTGCAACACTCGAAGCAATTAAACAATTATATTTTCCTTCTTTGAGTTCATTTATAGTTTGCACTTGGACTTTTTGAGTCATTCCTTTATCTTTACCTTTAGTTGCTTGTCCAACAAATCTCTTTGGGTTAATAGAATCAATTTTTTCTAAATACTTTTCCATTTCCCTAATGTTTCCTCTGTAATGATTAAACACAAGAACTTTACTCGCGGGTTTTGAATCAAATTGTTTAACTAAAATATGTTTTAATGCTTCAAGTTTTGGGTGAATTATTTTTTCTTCAACAAGTTTTTTTGCTAACACTTCTGCTTTTATAATTCCTTCATCTTTAACAATCATTTTTACTGCTTTTGAAGAAGTCGCCTTTTCACTATCCGAAACCATTTTTTGCATGTACTCATTTAACGCAGTAGTTCCTTGTGTTTCAAGCATAGTAAGTGCATGAGCGACTTTTAATAATGCCGCAATTCTTGAAATTGCAGAAAAAAAAATAGGATTTTTTTGTCCCTCGCTTAATAATTCTCTCCGTATTGAACTTTGCATTATAAGCATGTCTTTTCTTGAAAAATAATTTTTTCCAATTCCAAAACCCATTTGTTTCATTGCAGTTATTTGTTTTTTTTGAAAACTCTCAAGTAAAATTTTCACTTCTAAAAATTTTTTAGGTAATTCAACTCTAACCCATTCAACATTAATTTTGTTAACATATTCTTTAACATCAGAATCTTCATGAGTTTTAATTTCAACATTTTTTACAAATAAATTTCTACAAACGCTTTGAATCTTTTCTTCATCTCCTCCGGGCGAAGCAGTTAAAGCAAGAACTAATGGTTTTTTGCATTCCTTAGTGTATTGTTCCGCAATAAAAACATAAGCATAATTTCCAATTGCTCGATGAGCTTCATCAAAAATAATTAACCCAAATTCGTCCAAATTCATTTTTCCATTAATTGAATCATTTTGAATACATTGAGGAGTCGCAGAAATAATTTTTGCATTTTTAATTAAATTTTTTCTTTTTTCTGCAGGAGTTGCTCCGGTAATCAAAACAATATCTTCATCTTTAATTTTTAAAAATTTTTTCATGCTTTTTTCGTGTTGCACTGCAAGTGGTTTTGTTGGAGCAAGAAAAAGAACTTTCTTTTTTTGCTTGAGAATTTCTGCCGAAACCATTAATGCAATTACAGTTTTTCCAAGCGCAGTTGGTGCAACAACTAATGAATTCCCCTTTTCAAGTACTCTTACTGATAAAATTTCTTGATAAAGTTTTGATTCTACAGTATTTTCCTTAATTAAAGGATGGGAGATAAAAGGCATATTTGAGTTTAGGGCGAATTCGTTTAAAAACAATTCTAAAGGTGATTGCCAGTCCGATTTGCTTTTTTTTGTTTTTGAAAAGGTTTTTTTAGTGCTTTTTTCATAAAAAAACCCTTGTATTTAAATATTTTTAGTATTAATGGCTTATTAGAGGTGTTTTAATTATGGGAGAGCATATTTTGCCTTTGGCAGCAGTAGATAGGATTATTAGAAAAGCAGGAGCCGGAAGAGTCAGTGAAGATGCTGTAATTGCTTTAACTGAAGTGCTTGAAGAATATGGTGTACAAATAGGTCAACAGGCAACCGAATTTGCAAAACACGCAAACCGAAAAACAATTGTTGGTGCAGATATTAAACTTGCATTAAAACAAATGAAATAAAAAAAACTTTTTAGAAAATAGTTTCATCAAAAAAAACTTTTTAGAAAAAAAGTTTTATCAAAAACCTTTTAGGGTAGAAAAAGACTTTTTAGAAAAAAAGTTTTATCAAAAACCTTTTAGGGTAAAAAAAGATATTTGGTCAGCTATCTTACTTGATAGCTTCCCACATGATTTCGTCTCTTGCTTTTATTTCTAAACCAATTTCGCTAATATTAAATGGATGAACCGTTTTAGAGTGATTTGTTCCACGCATTTTTCTTACAAAAATACTTCTATTTGGTGGAACGAAATAAAGCATTACTACTCCATCAACAATAAATTCTTCTACTCCAAAT
>CAZHFT010000036.1:0-6698 GCA_964531875.1 uncultured archaeon
CTATCAAATTTTTTAAAATTAGAGTCCCAATTTAATTTGAATTTTAATTTCCAATTAATAAGTTTCAAACGGTCACCTGTATTTTTCTAATGCCTCAGTTTCAGAAAGATACTTTTGTCCGCTTTTTTTCATTTCCAGTTGTTCTTGTTTTAATTTTTTTTTAACTAATTCCTGTTCAATATCCTTAACTAAATTATATTCTTTATTAAGAGCAAAAATCCCCATACGAATAGCTTCAGTTTTTGACCTTGCTAAACCCAAATTAACTGCTTTTTCAAGAATTACTTCAGGAACTCCATTAAATTGAAGAGTGGTTCTCATAAATAACGCCTCACTATGCATTAATAATGCATCAAATACTATAAAAATGTTGGTTTTTGAAAAATCAATAAAAATATGAAAAATTACTAAAAACAAGTTCAATAATCTGCAAACCTTTTTAAAGCTTCCATATTAAGAATTAGTAATACTTTATTGTAGAATACTAAGCATTTCTATGCCGTTAGGGTAGAAAAGCAAAAAAATATGAAAAAAATTTGATTTTTATGTCAAGAATGCATTCAGGTTCAAAAGGAAAAAGCGGTTCAACTGGGCCAGCTTCTAAAGAAAGCCCTAATTGGGTTGAATATACTACTGCTCAAGTCGAAGAGCTTATTGTAGAACTTGCAAATAATGGTTTAACTTCAAGCGAAATTGGAATGACTCTCAGAGACCAATATGGAGTTCCCAGTGTAAAAAAACTTACTTCTAAAAAAATAGAACAAATTCTTGATGAAAAAGACCTCGGAACCGATGTTCCAAGAGATATGCTTAATTTAATTAAAAAATCAGTTCAACTTGTAAAACACATGGAAAAAAATAAGAAAGATATGACTTCAAAAAGAGGTTATCAATTAACAGTTAGTAAAATTAGAAGACTTACTAAATATTATATTAAAAATGGAAAGCTTGCTAAAGATTGGAGATACACTCCTGAAAAGGCAGCTTTGTTAGTGAAGTAGGGATTTTATGGCAAAAGAAACTAAAGATACTAAAGAAAAACCAAAAAAGCAATTAAAAACCCGAAAGAAGGTTACTGATAAATGGAAGAAAAAATCATGGTTTACTTTAATTGCGCCTGCTGAATTTGAAAGAAAAGTACTTGGCGAAACTGTTGTTGAAAAACCAGATTCTTTAATTGGTAAAACCATTAAGGTTACTGCAAGAGAACTTGCAAATCAACCAAAAAAACAACATATTCACCTTAAATTTAAAGTAATTAGTTATACTGGAAACAAAGCAGATACAAAAATTGTTGGACATGAAATAAAAGATAGTTTTTTGAAAAGACTTGTTAGAAGAAGATCAAGTAAAATAATGAGTGTAAAAACTTACTTATCAAAAGATAAGACAAAATTTAGAATTAAATTTATTATTGTAACTGAAAAGAAAGTTTCAAGAAAACAAAAAGCAAGCGTACAGAAAAAAACTGAAGAAATAGCTACAAAAATTATTTCTCAAATCGAAAATAATAAAGTTATTGACGAACTTGTTTTTGGGTCAATTCCTAACAAAATTTATCCTGAATTGAAACCAATAGTTCCAATAAAAAGAATTGAAATAACTAAATCTACTATTATAAAATCGAAGTGAAAACAATGCTTGAAGTATTAACAATACTACTAGTATTGCTTATTTTTTCGCTTATTTCTTTTCAAAAAAAATTATTAAACCTAAAAGGAATTATTTTTGCTGATTTAGTAGGGGTAATAGCTTATTATTCAGGAGGGATAATTGCTTTTTTTACAATTGTTTTCTTTTATTTAATCGCAGAATTTGCAACAAAATTGTCTAGAGATAATAAGAAAAAACATGAACAAAGAACTACTTCTAATATTCTTGGAAATGCTGGCGCAGCCATAATTGCACTCCTCTTAGGACAATTTGTTCCTTTCTTTGGAGCAATAGCCGCAGCCCTTGCAGACACTGTTTCTTCAGAAATAGGAATGCTTTCAACTAAAAAACCAAGATTAATAACTAATTTTTCAAAAGTTGAATCTGGAACAGATGGAGGAATAACTTTTCTTGGAATAATAACTGGCGCAATAGCAAGTATATTGATAGCGATTGTTTATTTTTTATTTATAGAAAATTCATTAAAAATTGCAGGAATAATAGCTTTTGCTGGTTTTTGTGGAACATTAATAGATAGTTTATTAGGTGCGATTTTTGAAAGAAAAGGAAAACTTTCAAATACTCAAGTAAACTTTATTGCAAGTAGTTCAGGTGCAATAATAACATTTATTCTAATAGCACTACTTTAATAAAAAAAACATACTTCTGTAATAAAGGAAGAATTATGACTACTGAACAAATTATTTTGAAATTATTACTTTTTTTAGCTCCAATGTATTTTGCTAATAGTTCAGCAATGCTTCTTGGAGGAAAAACTCCAATTGACCTAGGAAAAAACTTTTTTGATGGAAAACCAATTTTTGGAAAAGGAAAAACTTTTAGAGGATTATTTTTTGGAATTGCAATGGGAACAATTGCATCATTTATTTTATCGCTTATTTTTCCAATAGAAACCACTTTATTTGGAAACTATTTATTCCTTGGATTTTTGCTTTCAGTAGGTGCATTAATTGGAGATTTAATTGCTAGTTTTTTTAAAAGACGAAACAAAATAAACCAAGGAGAAGAAATTTTATTTCTTGACCAACTTGATTTTGTTATAGGCGGAATGATTTTTGGAAGTTTAATTTATACTCCTGAATTTTATGAAATCATTTTTGTAGGAGCAATAACTCTTATAGTACACCGCGCATCAAATTTTATTGCATATAAAATAAAATTAAAAAAGGTGCCCTGGTGAAAAAGAAAATTATTTTTCTTTCAAAATTTTTTGGAATATTTTTTGTATTAGAGTATATAATAATGACCTGTGATTTTTCTTTTTTACAAGAATTTATTGCACAAACAATAGCCTTAATTTTAAACTTAGAAAGTAATGGTTCAATAATTTTTACTCAAAAAGGAAACTTTGAAATTGTTTCTTCCTGCACAGGCCTTGTTAGTGGAAGTGTTTTAGCATCAATTGTTTTTTCACTTAAAAAACCAGAATTAAATAAAAAAATAGAGCTATTTCTAACTGGATTTGTAATATTATTAATACTTAATTATTTTAGAGTTCTTTTGGTTGTGGAAGCAGGGGCAATGTTCGGAACAATGATTGCAGAAGCCTTACACGTGATTTCATGGTTCTCAACAGCAATAATTGTACTATTCTTATGGTATAAAGGCACAAAAAAAGTAACTAAAGTGCAAGATTTCGAAGGGTTTTTGTAAGACGAACAAAAGAATTATTCTTTAATTTCTTTTTTCTTCAAAACATATTCAGCCATTACAGAGAATGCAGGTCTTGTAATTAGAATTCCTATTAAAACTCCGATTACAGTTATTATTGCAAATCCTTTTAGTTTTCCTAAACCAAAACTAAACAATATTATAGGAAGCATTGTTGCTATTGTTGTTGAAGATGTGGCAAAGATAATGAAAAATGCTTTCTTTACTCTATTAACAAGTGACCCTGAAACAGATGCTTCTCCTCTCAAAAGTTCATCAGTAATAATTACTTGGTGGTCTACTCCAGTTCCAACTGCTGCTAAAATTCCAGCAACTGCTGCTAAATCAAGATTATAATGAATAAGAGACGCAAATCCAAGAATAAGTAATGTTTCACTTGCCCCAGTAATAATTATTGGAATAACTAATTCAAGAACTCTATATCTAATAAAAATTACTGCCGCAACAGTAAGCAATGCAACAATACCAATTAGAAGCGTGCTTCCTAAAAATTCCTCTCCAAGCATTGGAGAAATCGTTTCTTTAGAAATACTCTTTATTCCAATAGGTAAAGAACCAGTTTCGAGTAAAACTTGTAATGCTTTTAATTCAGAATATGCTTCTTCAGCAGTTCCACCAGAACCAGTAATTAATAATTTTGAAAACATTTTTGCTTTGCTTTCATCTTCAACATAAGGCTCAAGATTAGTGATTCCTGGAGTTAAACCAATTACTTGTCTTGCACCAGTAACTGTCCAAACCCAAGGGATTTCAGAATCCGCTTGAGAAATTTCAACTAACTCAAAACCAAGAGCTAAAAGAACCTGTTTTTTTCCCTCAGAAACTGAAGGATGAATAATTGCTTTTTCTTTTTCTTCAGCAAAACCATTTAAGCTTTCTAATTCTAAAACAGAAAAATTATCATCTAAATTAACAACAATATAAGGCAAACTTGCATTAGTTAAAAGTTCTTCAATTGAAGTTTCCTCAGGAATGTTTTCTAAAAAATTTCCTTTTTGAAGCAGATCTGAATCCACTGCATAAGTGGTAGAAGGAATAATTAAAATTGATTCTTTTGGTTTATCAATGAAAAAATAAGTTTGTTCACAATCATATGAAGTTCCTGCTTCAACATCAAAAGAAGTTGCGCTACACTTATGGAATACTTTCTTTGAAAAGTTTTCAGCAGCTTTTTGATTTAACAAAAAAGGCAATTGCCAAGAAAATACATTTTCTCCTTTTTCTACAACCCCATAACCACTAGCGGCATCAGAATAAACTTGTAAAATATCCTTACCCTCAAATAAAATTTCGCCATCAATAGTAGCTTCGAACTTACCCTGCGTTCTTAAAAGCGATTCTAATTGTTCAATTCTATCTGAATCAGTTTCTGCTATTTGAGCGGCAACAAAATCTTCACCCCAAGAATTAACTTTAGTATCTTTTAATCCAAAAGCATCAAGCCTTTCAGAAATAATCGCAGTAATAGTACTCATTTTATCAGCAGAAACAGACTCATCCAACTGAATTTGAAAAAGAGTTCCTCCTTTAAAATCAATTCCGAATTCGATTCCATTAAAAGAAATTGCTAAAATAGAAATAGCTACCAGAATAATAAGAAACAAAACTTTTGGCTTTTTTACTAAATCCCTCATTCTGCCCCCTCCTTTTTCTCAATATACCATAAAAGCATAGGTGCATTCATGAGCCAAGTGGAAAGAATGTCCGCAAATAATCCAAAAAGCAAAACACTCGCGATTTCGAAAATAACTTGTAATTGACTAAAATAAGAAAGAGTAACCATTACTAAAAGTGCCGCAAGAGTAGTAAACGTCATTGTTAAACCAGTAACCATTGATTCACTAGCTCTTTCTCTCAAAGTGCCTTCTTTTCTTTTCAACAGCCTAGTAGTTAGCATTAAATCAGTGTCAACACTATAACCAATTAACATTAACAATGCAGGAATAGTAGACAAAGATAAAGGAATTGAAAAAACAGCCATTAATGCTAAAGCACCAGCAATATCAAAAATAATTGCAAGAATAATTGCTACAGAAGGAACAATTTCCCTAAAGAAAAAAAGAATAACTAAAGTAACCAGAAAAAAACCAATAAGTGAAACCATTATTCCAGTACTATAAAAATTTTCTCCAAGCGAAGGCCCGATTTCTCTTTTTTGAAACCTAAGTTCGCCCTCAAGATTAAAAGTACTAGTAATTAACTTTTGCAAATTCACTTTAAATGCCTCATCAGCTTTAATTAAAGTGGTTTCAGCAGAAGCGATTGCTTTTTCAGCAGAAAGAGAAGATGCATCCTCTACATTAACAAAAGTTTTTAAAATTTCAATTGATTCTAAAGCTAATTGTTTTGCATTTGCTGAATCAGACCCAATAACTGAATTTGCCTCTTTAATTAATTCTTCTGCATGAGCAAGATCGGTATTTTCAGAAAATTGAATAATTAATCCATTACTTGTAGGAGAAGAAACAGAACCAACTTGTAATTCAGAAAGCGAATAGGTTTCCTCAATAATTGATTTTATTTTTTCAGAATCCAAAGGAACATCAGCACGAACAATAATGCTTGTACCCCCTTTCAAATCAAGTCCCTGAGTAACTCCAGGACTAACAAAAATAAAAAAAATAAATAAAATAAATAAAACAAAAGGAATAATCAAATACCTTTTATAGTCCTTCTCATACAAATTAAACATACCAAAAACCATCACAAATAAGGAGTTATTCTAAATGAAAAGAACCCAAAAACCTTTAAATAATGGTGCAACAGCAAACTTAAAAAACTACTTTTTTAGCCAACAGGAAATTATAGACCAAGCATACACAAAAGCAAAAAAAGTAGTTTTGAAAAGAAAATTTAGAAATCCAATCCTTAGAAAAAAAGCACTTGTTTCACTAAAAATTAAAACTTTTGGAGACTTTGTACAAACTAAACTCTTAGACCATTCCAAACTATTTCCAGACATCGAAAACATGGACCCATTTTACAAAGATTTATTAGGTGCAATAGTAAACGTTGACAAATTAAAACCAAATCTTGCAAGATTAAGTGCAAGCTCAAGAGTATTAAAAAAAATCAAATCCCAATATTCAAAAATGATTTATAATAGCAAAACTCCAGAACAAATCAGTAAATTACACCGTTCATTTGAAGGTAGAACTTGTTCAGTACTAAAAAAATTAAACTCTACTTTAGAAGAGCTCAAAGCAGATTCTAAAAGATTAAAAGAAATACCAGAAATTAATTTTAAAGTGCCTACAATGGTACTAAGTGGTTTTCCAAATGTGGGAAAAACCACGCTTTTACAAAGATTAACTTCATCAAAAGCAAAAATTTCTCCCTACCAATTTACAACA
>CAZHFT010000037.1:0-6495 GCA_964531875.1 uncultured archaeon
CTAATTATTTATCCTTTACTGATTATTTCCCCATTTATTTCAAAATTTAGATTTAAAAAAGAATTTGTTTTGTTAATCGCATTTTACTTTATTATGAATTCTACATTTACTGATTTTTTGGCATTTAATTTTTCAATTACTGGAACATTAACCTCAAGGCTTAGATATTTGGTTCCCTTAATCGGTCTGCTGATAATCCCCTATTCTTTTTTGCTTTCAGAATTTGCTCAAAAAAAGAAAATTGAAATTAAAAAAACCCATTTTGCATTAGTCGCGCTTTTGTTCCTTTTAGCATTTGCAGGGGCATCATCAATGCATGGAGATTTTTTGAATTCAAGAACCGAAGTTTTCAAAACAATTCAGGAAGTAATCCCTGAAGGCTCAACAGTAATTGGTAGTTCGGATGATAGCATTTATTTTCAAAAATATATTTTTGGGGATAGAAAATATTTTAATGTTAATTTAGAACAGGGGCTTGCGGGGAATCCTGAGAAAATAACTTTAGAACAAATTAAAACAAACCAAACATATATATTGGAAATTTATTATGGCATTAGAGTTAATCGGGATAGTGTGCGGCAGAATGTAGTAAATTCTGAAAGGCAAAGAATCGTTGATTTCATTAATAATAATTCAAATTCTTTAGAGCTCGTTTACGAAAATTTAGAGCGAAATTCAATTAGAATATACAAGTGGGTGTAATTAATGTTAAAATTATGCGTTTGTGTTGCCACTAAAGACAGATTAAAGTTGCTTCAAAAATCACTTGGTGCTTTGATTAGCCAAAATTTTGATTCTGCTGAGTATGAAATCATTGTTATTGATGATGGTTCAAAAGAGGACATATTTGGATTTGTGGATAAATTAAAAGCAAATTTCAAAAACCTCAGGTGTTTAAGGCAAGAATCTTTAGGTCTTGCCTCTGCAAGAAACCTTGCTGTAAAAAACACCACTGCGAACATTGTCGCATTCACAGACAATGATGTAATTGCTGATAAAAACTGGCTGAAGGAAATTTACTCTGCTTTTGAAGATGGAGAAAATGATGTTGTCGGAGTTGAGGGGAAAATAATCACGGATTCTCCAAGAATGCTTTTTACCAATGCGCCTGAGAACCTTAGAGGTGGAAAATTTATAGGTGCAAATTCGGCTTACTTAAAAAAAATAATTGTAAAAGCAGGGTATTTTGACGAAAAAATGAATTTTTGGAGGGAAGATTCAGATTTTGCGTTTAGGGCAATGGAATTTGGAAACATTGCTTTTGCGGAAAAGGCAATAATTTATCATCCTTTGAGAAAAACCCAGCCTTCAAGTGTTTTTCATTATCTGGGGCTTTTAAGAAATGACTGGGTGTGTTTTTTTAAGCACCCGAGAAAATATCTGGAATTTATAGGATTTGGATTTCTTAAAGATTTTTTAAAATCAATACTTGCTTACTTTTCATTATTTGCAATTCTTTTTTTGATTTTTTCAAATGCTGAAACAACCACTGTTATTTTGGCTGTGTTTTTCTTCATTGCTTTATTTGTTTTTTTTCCATTACTAAAATTCAAAGTGGGATTTAAAATTAAAGAATTATCCGAAATTTTAATTTTTGTTATTTTTAATTATGTGAAAGATTTAGCATACCCGATTTATTTTTCAATTTCTTTTTTCAATGCACTAAAATTTATGGTGGTTAAATGAAGTTGTTTCTTTCGCATGCAGGAGTATCTGAAGTAGCTGGAGGAGTAGAACGATATGCTCAGTATCTTTCAGAAGTATTTCCTTCAACAAAACATTTAGATTACCATTCCCATAAAAAAGAATTTGGCGATGGTTTTTCACTTTTGCGTGAACCAATTCGTGCAAAAAAACTTGGGGGTTTTGTTTCAAAAAATTATTCCAATGTGAACACTATTTTCACGAATGGAATGTTTTGCTGGAATTTAAAGGAAAAAAACCAGATTAATATTTGCCATGGGACTTACGCGGCTTTTGCAGAAAAAGCTCTTTCAAAAACAAATCCTGATTATTTTCGTTTGAAATATATTTATTCCTATTTTGAAAAAAAAGCGGCAAAAAATGCATCTAAAGTAATAGTAAATTCAAAGTCAACCGCTCAAAGTGTAAAAAAGTATTTTGGGCTGTCTTCGGAAGTGATTTACCCCCCAGTAGATTTTGAAAATTTTAAACCTATGGATTTTGAAAAGGCAAGAGAAAATCTTGGTTGGGCAGGAGTGAATGTTTTATTTGTTGGCAGAGCTGAAAAAGCAAAAGGTTTTGACTTAGTTGAATCTGTTGCTGAAAAAAATCCGAATATTTCTTTTAAATGCATCCTTTCCAGACATTACAATTCAAAAGTCAAAAATATTGAAATAATTTCCCCGAAAAAACATGCTTTGCTTCCGCTTTATTACAATGCCGCAGATTTGGTTCTTTTCCCCTCCCGTTTTGAGGGATTTGGTTTTGTTACAATTGAAGCACTCGCATGCAATAAAAAAATAGTTACTCTTGGCGCGGGAATTGCATCAGAAATTGAATCCGAAAATTTGTTTGTTACCATAGAATCAGAGCTGAATAAAACACTGCGCATTGCTTTAAGTAATCAAAATTCAAATTCAAGGAATTTAATGAAAAATGTGTTTTCAGTAAAAAAATTCAGGGAAAAATGGAGGTCTGCCTGTGAATAAAGCGATTATTCTGACTCCTTACTGTGAACCTGAAAAAGGAGCATGTTCCATAAGGGTCGATTTTTTAAAATCTGTTTTAACAAAAAGAGAATTTGAAGTTTTATTTCTTGCTCCAAAAAGAAAAAATATTACTGAATGCGCTGAGATCAAGAGATACAGTTCATTAAGAGAAATGGTAAAAATAATTCTGAATACCAAGCCAAAAATTGTTATCGGAACTTCCCCGCCATTAATTCCAAATGCATTTGGCTTGTTTTTTTCAAAACTTTTAGGAAGCAAGTTTATTTTAGATGCAAAAGAAGACGGACAATACTACGCGGTCCAAAAATCAGGCGCAAAAGAAAAAATACGCTGGCAGGTTTACTCTTTTTTGAGATGGTTCACTTATTCGTTTTCCGACAAAGTAATGTTCCTTACTCATTCTGATTTAGAGGAAGCACAGAATAATTACGCTTTGACCAATGAGAAATTAAGTATTGTAATGAATGGAACAAATACCACATTACTTAAAAGAGATATTTTGGCGCGTAAAGAAGTTCGGAAAAAATTAGGCATTGGGAATAATGAAACAGTGCTTTGTTATTCCGGAAGCATTGGTGATGAGGAGGTAGATGAGTTTCTTTCCAATTCTTGTGATGCTGTTCTTTCAACTAAATCAAAGTTACTTCTGATTCTTGCCCTTGATACTACTGTTAATGATGCTGAAAATTTTTCTAATTTAAAAAAGACAATAAAAAAACTTGCGATTGAAAAAAAGACAATAATAAAAACAAATGTGGATTACGAAAAAATCTCCAATTATTTTTCAGTAGCTGATATAGGGGTTCTTCCATGGCCAAATAATTTGAAAACAAGCATTCCAGTTAAACTTTTCGATTATGCTGCTTCCAGTTTGCCTATTATTGCCAAGGCCCCCAAGAATTCTGAAATTTCAAAGTTTTTTTCAAAACATTCTCTCGGAAAAGTATTTTATACCTGGGATTCTTTCAAAAAAGGCCTTTCTTTAATGTTAGATAATAAGAAATCCCTTGTCGCTATCGGTAAAAATAACAGAAAAACTGCTGAAATGTTTTTTGACAGAAAACTGCAGGAAAAAGCAGTATTTTCTCTGCTAAAAGAATAATTAGCTTATTTTTTTTAGCGTATTTTTGGCGAGTTCTTTTAGTATGGAATAAAAAAATCGCAAATCTTTTATTGAAGGTATAACCTTTATATTGTACCCTTGTTTTTTAACAATAAAAAGCATATACTCTGAAAAAATTATTTTCTGGGACATAATAACAATTGCGGCACCTATTAAGCCATAAGTGGGAATTAAAGTGAAACCCAAAATTAAACTTAGCATTATGCTGATAATGAATCCATTGTAAAGCAAATTATTCTTGTTTATGCTTTTTATGAGCCTTGTCAAAGGCATTGAAACTGAAAACAAATAACCCACTGTTAATATGGGAAGAATAATTATCCCGCCAGTGTATTGCGGAAAAAATACATTGATGACAACCGTTACCCCGATTAAGAATGCTACCGATAAAATTACATTCAATATTACCTGTGCCTTCAGAAAAAAAGTTGTATAATTTTCAAGTTTTTGTTTTTCAGAGCCTATTTCACTTAAAAACGGAAATGCAACTTCAGCAATAGCCATTTGTGAACTTTCATAAATGTAAGTTGTGAATCGTTTAATTAGATACATTACTCCTAAGCTGAAGGGAGTCAGCAAGGTTCCGATTAGCCACAAATCCAGCTGTGAAGAAAACGCTTTCAGTATATTGGCAAAGGTGGATTGTTTTAGGAATTTTTTAATTGGTTCTTTAGGTAGTTTTTTTTCTGCAAGTTTTTGTTTTCGGAAAGTTAGGGTATAAATCACCAGCATAACCGAGTAAACTATGATGTTTGTATAGATAATTGCCAATAACCCTTGTTTGAGAAATACAAGTAAAATTATGATTAAGCTGATGGTGATAAATTTTTCAATAATTATTGCTTTAAGAAGAAAACCAAATTTTTTCAGACCGCTAAAAAATGACTGAAACAGCACGCTAAGCGGGCTTAGGATTATCAATATTGATGCGAGATGGATAATTTCAACTGTGCCTTTGTTAAGGAATGCTGTTAAAGAGTTAGCCAGAAGTATGACTAAAATTGTTATTAGCCCCAGCAGGACTAATGTTGCGGTAAAAGTTTTTTTGAATAATTTTTTTGAATTAAATTTTGCAGTATACACTATAATGAGTTCATTAATCGCTACAAATCCTAACAAAGAAGGAATATTAATTAGAAATGCCAAAACATAACTGATTGTTCCGTAATTTTCAGGTCCTAAAATATTAGCTACTAAAAAAGAATAAATAAGTGAACTAAAAATAGTGATTATATTTGTAGCGTATCTATAGGAACTTAACTTTGCAAAGTAATCTTTTGTTTTTATAATTTTCACCTATTGTTTTTTCTTATCCATTTACTATTATTTGCGCATTTTTAAATTCAACTTTTTTCAGTTTTTTGTTTGCTTCCTCAAGTTTTTTCTGAATTTCTTTTTTATCTTTGAAAATTTCTTTTGGAAAACTTTCGCCCAATTTCACGACATTTTTTTGCAGTCCCGTCCATTCAAGCAAACCTCCAAGTTTTTGTTGGTAATATTTATTTTTTGCCACCCCCAAACAGGGAATGTTGTTTGAACAGGCAAAAACCAGTGAATGATATCTGGAGCTAACCATAAAATCAATGCATGAAATCACAGCCCCAAAATCATCGCACAACAATCCAGGCAGAACAAAAAGTTTGCTAGTTGGAAGTCTTTTCTTTAATTCTTTAGCATATTCCAAATCATGTTTCGGAAATAAATTTGAAATTAAAACTATCTGGCTATTTGTTTTTTCTGCAATTTCCGAAACAAATTTTTGAATTTTGTTATTTTCTATTCCTTCAAAATCGTGTAGAGAAAGCCCAATAATGGGGTTGTTTAAATTGACTCCGTTTTTTTTCAGAAGTTCTTTGCCTCTGTTTTTTCCAGCGTGCTTGAAAAAATAGGCATCATCAATAGAACTAATCGTTTTTGTTTTGACATTTAATTTTTGCAATGTTTTAATTGAATCATTTTTATCTCTGACGGTTATAATATCAATCTTATTAAGAAAAAATTTTGAAGCAATTTTTGATAATTTGTTATTAAAAGGGCCGATTGTTTGGCATATTGCAACCACTTTTTTTTGAAAAATTTTCCCGACTAATATATTCGCGCCTAAATACATTATTGTGTGAAAAAAATGGGAATTAAAATGTCCCCCGCCATTAACCACAATAACATCTGATTCATTTATTTTTTGAAGCGCTTTTCTTTCTCTTTCAAATAATAGAGTAATTTTCAAATATCTCATTATAAATGCATTAATCACATACCAAGCACCGTACAGTAAATTGCTGTTTTTTTGTCCAGTTCTTGGTTTTAAAATCGCATCAACATGCATTTCTTTTTTTGCGAATGCTATGTCCCCTGCAAAAACACTGATTTTAATTTCAGGCCTGATTTTTCGAACCGCTCCTATTTCGGCTTTAATCATTGCTTCGTCTCCTACGTGGTAAATTTTTTTTCCGAGTGTTCCTATCAGGAATAAAACTTTCATTTTATTACCTCCAATGATTGCATTAATTCATTAATTATTACACTAATTTAATGGTTCATACACTATTCTTTGAATTATGGTTTATTAATTGATTTTGGTTCAACTTTAAATCATTTTTTTTAAAATTTAATTATTTGGTGGAATTTTTTTGAGTTTAGTTATTTCAGTATTTTTAGATAAATTTCCTCAATTTTTTC
>CAZHFT010000038.1:0-6477 GCA_964531875.1 uncultured archaeon
ATACTGCCAGTGCAATTAGTACAAATCCAATTCCTAATAATATTTCATTACTCAGGCTTTCAGTTGTAATTGATATTTTTGTCGTGCTACAGTCTACTTCTTTTTCATTATATTGAACAGTACAACTTAGAGAGTATTCGCCTGTAGTTAATCCTTTGGCAGTAAACACAATTTCTTTTGTTTGACCGGTTTCAATAAATTCAATTTCTTTATTTTCCTCTCCAATAACTTCAAGTCCAGTTAATAATGAAACATCAATATTGTTTATTCTTGTTTTGCCTTTGTTAAGCATTCTAATTTTTACTTTTATTTCTTCTCCAGTAAATGGGTTATCTTTATCTAAAAAAATTTGAGCGGAAAGTTCATCTTCTGGTTCAAGTGCGCCAATATTTGGTCTATTTGATTCTAATTGCCTAGTTTCTCCAAAAACATCTTCATAACTTAAAATTGCAGGAAGTAAAGACATTGGTCCTGAAATATTAGCAACTGCAATATAACTAATTCTGTATTCTCCTGGAATCACACAGTCCAAATTTAAATCTCTTTTTTGACAAGGCGGGATAACTCCTTCTTTTTGTGTTTCTCCTGTAAGAATGCTTATTTCAGGAGTTTTTTCTTCAAGTTCAGGCCTTCGATATTTAATGTTTACTTTAGTTTCCTTGCTTCCATAATTTTTTGCCACTGCATTAATGCTAAAGGGAATATCCTTAGTCGGGTGATAAGAATCAAGTTCTAAAATAAAACTATTTTCTTGAAAATAAGGTGCAAAATAAACTCCAAAATATGATTTTGAAGAAATTTTGATTTTATTTACTGAAAAAGAAGTTTTTCCACAAACCCGAATTTCATTATTTTTTTTAAGTTTTTCTCTAGAAAGTGCAATTCTTGCAAAATTATTTGAAAAATCAGAAGCAGTTAGTTCTGCTTCAGAATTATCATCATTAAAATAAACTATTATTTGCGTGTTTTTCCCTTCAGTCGGAAAAAATTCAGCATTCAATGAAAGAAAAGGGAAAAGTGCGCTATTATAATCCTCAGTATAAGAAAAATTAAATTTAGTACAATCAAAAGAATCAAAACCATTTATGTAGAAATCATCATACCCCTGTTCTTCAAAAGTAAATTCTGTTATTGCTCCAGCACTTGTTATGTAGCTAAACATAAGCAGAGTTATTAGCAATATTTTGTATTTCATAGGTGTTCCCTCTGGTTAATTTCTATTAGTATTGCGTCGCTTGTTTCTTTTATAGTTTTCCTGCTTCTGATTTCTATTATTTTTTCTTTAGGGTAGTTACGTGAAGCATGTTTTTTACAATAATCTATTCCTTCACAAAAAACATTGTCTTGTATTTTTTCTGCCTTGTACCCTCTAGATTCTAAGCGTAATTCTAATAATTCCGGGTCGCAGGTAATTAAAATCAAATAATCCAATTTTACTTTAATTTCGCATATAAGATGGCCTTCTACTACTATTTTATTTTCTTTTTTTAAAAAATCATTAAGTTTTTTTTCTAATTTTGGTAAAGGAACAATTAATTCGTTTTCTTCAGTATCGAATTCACCAATTCCTTTTTTTAATGCAAATCGTTTTTCATTTAAGCAAAGGTATTGATAGTTTTCTGCTATTATTTTGGAAACGCTTGTTTTTCCAACTCCTGGGGTTCCAGTAATTCCTATTTTCATGTATTTATTTTGTTAGAAAAGTAATAAAAGAAGAATTAGGGGAGAAAGACCTTTCGGGGTGAACAAAAAACGAAGTATTTTTCACAGGGGTTGTGAACTTAATTTTTTTAAGCCAATAGCTTCGTCCTTTAGCCTTTCTCCGCCTTGCTCTAAACATTCGATTAATTTGGCTATTTTATAATCATTTTCTTGGTTTGTGAGCTTTTTCCCAATGTCAACAGCCATAACTAAATCCCCTATTCAGAGCATATTTAATATAGATGAACTCATATATATACTTTTCGCCAAAATAAAGCCCAAATTGACCTTCGTTTATTGTCTAATGTAATCTTGGTCAGTTATTTTGAAAATAAAGCCCAAATTAGCCTTTTTTCTTATGTATATTGTATTTTTTCTTGTTTGCTTTTTGTTTTTAAAAAAACAAGTAAAATTACAGTTATGTATATTGCTGTTTTTGTAGTTAGTTTGTTGTCTAAGGGGTAAAATGAATTTTATAAAACTTTTTTAGATTAACTAATACTTTTTTAGAAATTAAATTAGGGTTGTAAAAATTAATTATCTTAGTCTTAAACTATCTAAATTTCTAATTGATTGAGAATTTATTCCAAATTTTGATGAGAAGTATCTTGATAATTCTATTGTTTTTGAGGCTTCTCCGTGGTCAAGTAGTATTTTCTTTGGTTTTGGCTTTAAGTTTCTTACATATGCCACTAATTGTCTTCTGTCTGAGTGTCCTGAGAATCCATCTAATGTTTCTAGTCTCATGTTAATATTTACCTTTTTGGTTCTTCCTTGTTCGGTGGTCATTGGGATACTTTTTAATCCTGATTGAATTTTTCTTCCCATACTTCCTTCTCCTTGGTATCCCACAAATACCATGGTGTTTATGGGGTTATCTGCTAATCTATAAAAATAATGTACGCTTGCTCCTCCGGTGAGCATTCCGCTTGATGCGAGTATAATACTTTTTCCATTTTTTATTATTTCTTCTCGGTCTTCTGGTTTTGCTTCTTGGAAAACATCTGATGTAAATGGAGAATCGTTTTGTAATACTCTTTTTTGTACTGCGTTTCGTAAGTATTCAGGATATGCTGTGTGTATTGCTGAACTTTGTTTTGTCATTCCATCAATGTATACTTTTGTATCTGGGTCAATTAATCCTCTTCGGTAGAAATTTTCTATTACTAATTGTATTTCTTGTGCTCTTCCTACTGCAAATACCGGAATTAACATTGAGCCCCCTTGATTTAGGGTTTCTTGTAGTATTTTTAGGAATCGTGCTTCGGTTTCTTCTCTTGGCGTTTGAACATCATCTTTTGAACCATAAGTGCTTTCCACAATTAAAGTTTCTAATCTTGGATAATTGATGTCTACATTATTGAATAATCGTGTAAATCCGTATTTTATGTCTCCACTATAAACTAAGTTGTGTGCCCCTTCTCCTATGTTTATGTGTGCTGATGCGCTTCCAATAATATGCGCAGCGTTATGTAGAGTTAGTCTCATGTCGGGTGCGATGTCAGTTACTTCTCGGTATTCTCTTGTAATGCAATATTTTAGCATTTCTTTGACGTCTCTTTCATTATATGGTGCTTCTTTATTTTCTTTTGCCATTATGTCAATGTAATCAAATGCAAGTAATGTTGCCAAATCTCTTGTTGGGGCAGTACAATAAACAGGGCCTCTATATCCAAGTTTAAATAAATATGGAATAAATCCGGAGTGATCCATGTGGGCATGTGTTAGAATTACTGCGTCTAATTCGTTTATTGGGAATCTTATTACGTCTAGAAAGGGGAACGAGTCTTCATTTGTTTGTGCTGCTACGTTTATTCCACAATCCATTAGTATTTTTGTTTCTCTTGTTTCTAGTAATATACAACTTCTTCCAACTTGTCTAAATCCGCCTAATGCAGTCATTCTTATCCAACTTGGACTTGGTTTTTCGGAATATATTTTTTTTGCAGTTTCTTGTAAGATTTTTTTTCTTTCGCTTGAATATTTTACTAAGTGTCTCCGTATTCCTTTTAAAATTTCACTTGGGCTTGAGGGAGTTCTAAGTATTTTTGGAGTCCATCCAGTGTGTAAAATTATGTTTTTGCTTGTTTCTCCACCTTTGCCTATTACTAAGCCTGGTTTTACGCATTCGATTACTACTTCATGGAATGCTTCATCAAAATGAATATCGCTTATTTGTGCATCTTCTGGCACAAGTTCGTTTATTTTTTCTTTTGTTTTTTCTTGTGAAATTAGTAGTGATTTGTCTGCTCTGATGTTTACCTTTTTCTTTAATTGGTAGGCAATATTCCTTACATATTCTTCATTCTCATGAAAAATTTTTGGTCTTTTTGTATAAATCGCGATTTCTGGGCCTTCAAGGTCTACAGAGGTTATTTCTGCGGTTTTTGGAACTATTGCATTTACTACTGTTTTAATGTCTTTCAGATAATCCATTTAGATTTTCACTTGTGTTTATTATTTTTTTTATTTAAAATAAGAATAAAGTTTTAAAAAAATTATAATTTTATTGCTACTTCTTTAATTATAGAGTCTATTTTTTCTTTTTGTATTTGTTGTACTCCTTTCTCATTAATTATGAATACTGTTGAACTAACTCCTCCAGAATACAAGTCCCGTCTTTTTCCTGATTCTATTGCTTTTATGCAAAGAGTAATTGCTTCTTTTTCAGTCATGTTTTTTTTGTATCCTAAATCAAGAGTATTAAGTGCTTGTTCTGTTCCTGAACCTGATACTGCAAATTTATCTCTTTCAAGAATTCCTCCGTATGGAGTTAAATCAAATAAACTTGCTTTACCATTATATCCACCAATAATTAATTGTACTATATATGGGTAGTGTCTATTTCCGTTTAAAATATTTGAAATAAATGTTGTTGCTGCTTTTGCAGTCATTTTTTCATTTCTTTCAAGTTCATAAAGTCTAGCGTGACTTTTTAAGAATCTGATTATAGTTAAACTATCTCCAACATTTCCTGCATTTGTTACTGCTAGGTTGCTAGTTATTCGGTATACTTTTTCGGATTCATCATCATAAGCGATGTGTCCCATGCTTGCTCTTTGATCTGCTGCAAGTACAACGCCTGAGTCATAAATCAATCCTACTGTAGTAGTTCCTGTTTTGATATCTTGGACCATAAAAAAATCACAAATAGTTAAATGTTATTTAATAAATTACTTCAACTAAACCTTTAAAAAGGTTCTCAAAACTCATTAATTCAATTATTTTTTAAGATTATTTTAAAATTTAAGTTCGTATTTTTCACTTACTCTTTTAGTTGCTTGAGCTTGCGAAATGTGTTCTTGGCGTATTAATTGTTGAACATGTGAAAGGAATTGTTCTTGTGAAAGTTTAGGTTTTTGTACTCTGGCAGTACTTCTTTGTTCTCGTGCTTGGGCAGTTTCTGATTTTGCATTTCTTCTATTGCGTTCGTTTCTTTTATGTGCTCGTCCAGGAATAGTATCGCCTTCTATTAGAGTAATTATTTTGTAGTAGTTATATTTTCTTTTTCTTCTTTTTTTGCTTTCTCTTTTTTTGGTTCTGCCACTTCTACTTTTTTAATTTCAGGTATTGCTTGAGTTATTGCTTTTGTGTATTGTGGAACTATTGGCGCTATGTGTTTTGCAATTTCTTTTGGAAATTCTACTTTAAGCGTGTCTTTTGTTAGGATTACTTTTGTTTTTAAGTCTTTTAATGGAAAGAATTTGTTTGTTAGTATTTGTGCTTTTTCTTCTGTGTTGGTTATTTCTTTTGTTATTTTTATAGTGTATTCTACTTCTTTACCTGCTAATTCTGAATTCATGTCTACTCGTACTCTTCCACTTGATACTGTTTGTACTTTTCCGTAAGTATTATTTAAATCCACGATTAATCCTGGAAATGGATTGATTTTTCTTTTTGTAAATTCTTTTACTGGAATAACTGTAATTAATTCTTTTTTTCTTTCACCGAATGCTTTTTCCGGTTTTAAAAGAACTATTTTTTCTTCTCCTACTTTCATTTCAAGTAGTGCTTCGTCCATCCCTTGGAGTACATCTTTATTTCCAACAATAACCGGTACTGGTTGGAATAGTGCGTTTTCTTTATAAATTCCATTTTCTTTTGCAATTTTTTCATTTGTAGTGTCAAATATTTTTCCTGATGTTTTTTCTTTTCCTGTGAATTCTACAAGAATTACTGCTTTTTCTTTCATGTTTTTGTTCACCTTATTTTTTTATTTGTTTAAATTTGTTTATAAATTTTTTAAATTTGTTTATAAACTTTTTACTATTGAGTAAAGTAATTGGCATGGAAAAAGTTTTTTAAAAGAGGGGGAATGTTATGGAATATTCAAAAAAGCATATTTGGAGTCTTTTTATCGTAATTTTAATGGGAGGATCTATTCTTGGGGTTCTTGCAACTCAGGGAGACGATAATTCTTCAAATCCAGTTCCTAATGCTCCGGTTCAAACTCCTACAGTTATTTCTTATGAAGCAAAGGGAGTTAATGCTAAAATTATTCAAGTTTTTCCTTCTGCTATAATGCTTGCTAATTCTGATGATTTTGATGTTAGTTCTCTTGAAGCAAAGCTTTTGAAAATTGAGGGGGTAATTTCTGTAAATAATGCGATGTTTGTTTCTTCTGAACAAGTTAGTGGGGGTAATTTTAAAGCAGACATTAAGGTGTCTTCTCCTGAAGAAATTAATGAAATTGTAGAAAAAATTAATGATATTACTTCAGTTAGTGGTGCGGTTGTTTATCCTACTGCGCTTGTTTCTATTCCTGAAATAATTTCT
>CAZHFT010000039.1:0-6453 GCA_964531875.1 uncultured archaeon
AATGTCTCCTCCTATGATGATTATCTGTTTCTTTGTCTGTTTTTATTCGGTCTCTAATCATTTTGATATAAGTTCTACTAAATTCTTCTAGTATAAATTCTTCTAATAATGTGATTACTTTTCCATAAGCATATTCGTTGTAATTTTTCATTACTTCGTTGGATAATGAATGTAATTTGCTTATTATCCATTTGTCTTCAATTTCAAGTTTTTTCAAGTCAATTTCGTTTTCTAATTTAATATCTAAGTAAGTTATTGCATAATTGAAACTATTCCATAGTGTATTAAAGAATCTATTTATTGCTCTGAATGAGACCCATGAGAAACTCATGTCTTCTCCTTTGAATTCCCTCGCAAGGTAAAATCTTAGGTAGTCTCTGTTGTATTTGTCAATTACTTCTTTTGGGCTAACAATGTTCCCTGTGCTTTTTGACATTTTTTTCTTGCCTAAGTCTAGTATCATTCCATGCATTGCTATTGCTTTGAATGGTTTGTCATCAAAACAAATTATACTACAAATTAATTGTGAATTCCACCAGCCTCTAATTTGGTCTTTTCCTTCCACATTAAAATCTGCGGGCCAATACTTTTCAAATTTTTCTTTGTTTTTTGGATAACCAATGCTTCCCCATGAGCTTACTCCTGAATCAAACCAAACATCAAGTACTTCTGAAACACGAGTCATGGTTCCTCCGCATTTACATCCCCATTTAGCTTCGTCAATCCATGGTTTGTGTAAATCTTTTAATTCGCCTGAGTAATGTTTTTTGAGTTCTTCTTCTGAACCAATTATTGTTTTTTCTTCACAAGAATCACAAGTCCAAATTGGTAGTGGTGTTCCCCAATAACGTTGTCTTGAAACAGGCCAATCACCAAGACTCTCGAGCCAGTTTTTGAATCGGTCTTGTCCCCATGCAGGTTGCCATTTTATTTCTTCATTGAGTTCAAGTAGTCTTTTTCTTAGTTGAGTTACTTTGAAGAACCATTGGGGTGTTGAAATCATTATTAATGGTTGTTTGCATCTCCAACAAATAGGGTAATCGTGAGTGTACTTGTGTTTGTAAATAAGTGAATTCATTTCTTCTAAATCTGAAATTATTTCTGCATCTACAATTCTTGCTTTTTTTCCAGCGTATTTTCCGCCTTCTTCTGAAAATATTCCACTAACATTAACAATACTAATTATTGGTAACCCTGCTTTTGTTCCCGCGTCATAGTCTTCTTTTCCGCATCCCGGTGCAGTGTGAACTAATCCTGTTCCCTCTTCTAAATTTACATATCTTTCACTTAAAATTATTCTGTATGCCTTGTCCATTGGTTTTAGTTTCAAGTTTTTTCCAAGCGGATTCTCGTATTCTAAGCCTTCTAATTTTTTTCCTTTGAATTCTTTTTTTACTTGGTATCCTGCTTCAATTGCATCCATTAGTGATTGCAATCTTTCTTTTGCAATTACCCAAGTTTCTGCGCCAACTTGTGCTTCAACGTAATCATATTTTGGATTAACCATTACTCCTGTATTTGAAGGCAGTGTCCATGGAGTTGTTGTCCAAATTATTAAATATTTATTTTCTTCGTTTTTAATTTTGAATTTTACATAAACTGCAGTGTCTCCTTGTTTTGTGTACTCGATTTCGTTGTAGGCTACTGCGGTTTCACAATGTGGACAAGCATGCACGGGATATTTTCCTAGGTAAAGCAGTCCTTTTTCGTTTGCTTTTTTAAAAGTCCACCAAATTGCTTCAATGTATTCTTTGTTAAGTGTAAGATATGGATTTTCCCAGTCCATCCATACTCCAAGGTTATCAAATTCTTGGTTCATTACTTCAATGTATTCTGTTGCAAAATTTTTGCATTCTGTAACAAATTTTTCTACGCCGTGATTTTCAATTTCTTCTTTTGTTTTAAATCCAAGTTTTTTTTCTACTTTGTTTTCTATTGGTAATCCATGAGTATCGTATCCTGGTCGGTCTAAAACTGAAAATCCTTGCATTCTTTTTTGTCTAAGTGTAATATCTTTTATTACTTTGTTTAAGGCTGTTCCTAAGTGTATGTGCCCTGAAGCATATGGTGGACCGTCCATCATGTAAAATCCTTTTCCTTCCCTATTCATGTTTCTGGCTTTTTGAATTATACTATTTTTTTTCCAAAAAGAACGAATTTCTTCTTCTTGTTCTTTGGTGTATGCTTCTAGTTTTTTCATTTTTTTTCACTTGGATTGCGAATTGCAAGAATTCAGAAGAGCGATAACTCTTTATCTCCACTCGAGGAGCATGCTCGAAATGGGAGTAGAGAGATTCGAACTCTCGACCTTTGGTGTATAAGACCAATGCTCTAACCAGACTGAGCTATACTCCCAAAAAAAAAATTGGGCGCATTTGACTACTTTACGGTAGCTTGCTCTCTGATTCTTGCTTATTTTTGTAATAATTGAATTATTACTAATATTAAAGGATTAAATTAGGTTTTTAAATGTAAAGAAAAGTTAATTTTTATTTTTTTAACTAATACTTCAGTAATTTTTCTTGTTTTTTTAGAATTCTTCTAAACTCAAGTTGTTGTTTGTGTTTATTTCAAATTCTGCGTTTGTTTCTTGTATTTGTCCTTTATTTCCAATGTTTAATCTTAATGAGTGTTTGTAAAGATTAGTGTAAACAGTTGTTATTTTGTAATATTTTCCTTTTTTAATTTCGTTCATAGTTTCATCCCAAAGTGAAAGATAAACACAACCGGTTTCGTCTCCAACTAATGCATTACATACGTTGTGAAATTTGTTATCAATTTTTGAAATTACTTCTTTTGGTTCTGTTTTTTCTTCAATTTTAATTATTAGTGTAAGTTTTTTTTTGTCTGGGGTTAATTCTTTTATTTTCATTAAATCACGAAATGCATTACTGTATCAATTTCTTTTTGTAATTCTTCTTTTGTTTCTTTTTTATTTTTTTGTAATTCTGCTGTATCTAATACTTTTTGTAATCCTTTTGTTTTCAAGTCTTTTTTGTCTCTTTCAAAAAATTTGTTTTCGCTTTGGTTTTTTTCAATTTTTCTTTCAAATCTTTCATCTTTTCCTGCTACTACTTTGATTATTTTGATGTTTGAAAATTTTTGTTTAAAATACTCGATTTCTTCAATCGACCTTGGTCCAACAAGAACAAGATTATCTTTTTCAATTATTTTTTTATCTAGGAGTTGTGCTACTGCATTCATTCCCATTTGTTGTCTTAGAAGGTCTCCAAGTTCAAGCATTCTTTCTTTTGTTGCAGTTATTTCTTTTTTTTCAAGTTGTTCTTTTAGTATATCGCTAAAAGTATATTTTACCAAATTATATTTGTTAATAATATAATCTGCTACAGTGTCTTTTCCAGAACGAGCTAATCCAACAAGAATTATTACTACCATAGTAAAATTAGAGTATAATCATATTATAATTTTCCCGTTATCTCAAATGCGGTTTTGTTCTTATTTGTTCTTTTAATTTAGCTTGCATTTTTGTTATTGTTTCTGGATTAAGCCTGTAATGTCCTTTTGGTCTAAATTTTTTTGTTTTATCTAGTTCACTCATAATTTGTCTTGCTAATTGTTTTCGTTCTTCTACTTTTTTTCTTGTAGCTTGCATTTCTGTTGCTTGTTTAATGGAAGAAACTACTCTAAAAGCATCTTCAGTTTGAAAATCAATTTTTTGTGAAAAAGCATTATTAGGTATAAGTGCGTTGAGTCCAATTTCTAAACCCATTCCTCTGGTTAATTCAATCCATTTATCTGTTTTTTTTCCTTGTGCTAAAAAAGGAGTAAATGAATCCATCCTAATTGCTTTCGAACCTGAATGGTCTTTTATTGCAAAATGTCTATTATCTCCTTCGGTTTGTTTTGCAATTACCATGTTTAATTTTCTTTTTCGCAGTTCAGTGGTTAATGTTTCTATTTGTTCTGGTTTTAGAAACATAATGTCTGCATCAAGAATTACTATTGTTGCATTTCTTAATTTTGTAGTGTTAGTTGTTCCGGGCGTTCTTTTAAGTTGGTTTGCAAAATATTTTACTCCTGCCATAACCGCTCCGCCTTTTCCAAGATTTTTTCCTTTCGGGTGAGAAGGGATAACTCTGAATCCTTGTTTTTCAAGAAATTCTTTTGTTTTATCTGTGCTTCTATCATTCACGAAAAATAGTTGTCTATTATGCGGGTCCTTTTGTACCTATAATTTAAGCGGTTCAAGAAAATGGCGCATTCTCCAAGTCTTGTGTAATTGTTCATATTCATTATAAACTGGAACCATTAAAGTTATTTTTTCAGGCATGATATATGAAAGAATTTGGTTTTATTAAATTTAATCAATTATTTTATTTTAAAAAAAGAAAAAGAGGGGGAAAATCCCCTGTAGTATTTGTCCATCAAATCAAGCTGTCCTATCGAGCTCGATGCGAGATGGACGCGTACCCTACAGCCGCAACTGTAGTTTTACATCATCGGCATTCCGCCCATGCCTCCCATTCCGCCTGGTGGCATTTCTGGCATTTTACCTTTTCCTGTGCCTGCAATTATGTCATCAATTCTTAACAACATTTCTGCTACTTCGGCTCCAGATATTAATGCTTGTGTTTTTACTTTTAGTGGTTCAAGAACTTTATTTTTTTTCATGTCTTCTAGTTTAGCAGTGTAAACATTTACTCCAATTGTTACTCCGTCTTTTGCTGAGTGTTTACTTCTTAATGCAACAAGAGTGTCTATTGTGTCCATTCCTGCTGTTTCTGCTAGAGTTCTTGGGATTATTTCAAGTGCTTCTGCAAATGCTTCAATTGCGAGTTGTTCTCTTCCGCCAATTGTTTTTGCATAACTCCTTAGTTTTAGTGCTACTTCTACTTCACAACTTCCGCCACCATAAACAATTTTTCCATTGCTTATTGCTGAGGTTACTGCTCCGATTGAATCATGTACTGCTCTTTCTGCTTCGTCAACTACATGTTCTGTTCCGCCTCTTACTAATAGTGAAACGCTTTTTGGGTTTTTGCATTCTTCAACAAATACCATGTTGTCTCCAGAAATTTTTTTCTCAACAACTGCTTTTGCAAAACCAAGTTCTTTTTGAGTTAAATCATTTAGTCTTGAAAGTACTGTTGCATTAGTTGCTTTTGCAAGTGCTTGCATATCTGATTTTTTTACTCTTCTAACTGCTAAGATTCCTTCTTTTGCAAGGTAGTGTTGAGCTATGTCATCAATTCCTTTTTGACAAATTAAAACATTTGCACCTGAATTGATTACTGCGTCAACCATTTTTCTTAAAGTTGCTTCTTCTTGATCAAGGAAAGCTTGAAGTTGGTCTGGGTCAGAAATTTGAACTTTTGTATCTGTTTCTGGAGATTTGATTTCCATTGCAGCATCTAAAAGTGCGATTTTTGCGTTTTCTACTTTTCTTGGCATTCCTGAGTGAACAATTTCTTTGTCTATTACTATTCCTTTTACTAGTTCAGAATCAGCCATGCTTCCGCCAACTTTTTTCTCAACTTTAATTGCGTCAAGGTCTATTTCGGTTTTTCCATTTTCTTCAGTTGCCACTTGAATTATTGCGTCAACAACAAGAGTTGATAATTCTCCTGCAGAGTCAGCACTTTTTCCAGTCATTGAAGTTAAAGCGATTTGATTCAACATTGATTTATCTTTAATTGTTATTGTTTCAGAAATTGAGTCGTATAATTTTCTTGCTTTTAGTGATGCTAATCTATATCCTTTGATTATTAGTGAAGGGTGGATTTCGTCATCTAAAAGTTTTTCTGCTTTTTCTAAAAGTCCGCCTGCGATTATTACTGCAGTAGTTGTTCCGTCTCCAACTTCAGCGTCTTGTGTTTTTGCTACTTCAACCATCATTTTCCCCGCAGGGTGGTCAATACTCATTTCGCTTAGGATTGTTGCTCCGTCATTAGAAATTATAACGTCTCCTAAGTCATCTACAATCATTTTGTCCATTCCTTTTGGACCGAGAGTACTTTTTACTGCATTAGCAACTGCTTTTGCTATGAGTATATTTATTCTTTGTGCATCTCTTCCTCTTGTTCTTCTTGCGCCTTCTGGCAAGAAAACTACCTGTTGATTTTGATCTTGTGCCATATAATTAGCCTCCATAAAAAAAGTGTTTAGTTATTTATTGATGGATATGAAACCCTTAAAAAGTAGAGTGTTTTTGATGGATATGCATGTATAGCAGGTTAGTGGATATGGGGGGTTATTTTAGAATTTTAGCAACTTTTATATCTTTCTGATGTCTAATTTAATTTATGCATTTTAGATTGCCTTGGAGAAAAAAACATACTAAGGTTACAAGAAAAGTTGTTGGGGATATAACTGCATTAAGAAAACAACTTAGTCGAAAAAATACTGATTATAAATCAAGAGTAAAAGCTGCTGAACAATTAGGTAATACAAATAATCCTGCGGCAATAAATTCTTTGAATACTTCGATTACTA
>CAZHFT010000040.1:0-3129 GCA_964531875.1 uncultured archaeon
AACTCCTAAAAAATTTGGAAAGTTTTATTTTTCAGAGTTATACGCGAAAACCACAACTGAAAAAAATGTTTTTTTTAAAGATGAAAAAAATAATTGTCTTGTACAAGAAAGATTTATTATTCTAAAAAATAATACTGAACAAAAAGCAGTTTTGGGAGTTGTTTTGTGTGAAAACTAAAGGATTACTTTCAATAGAAGTTCTAATTGCTTTTGCAGTATTTATAATAATAATTGTTTCAATGCCTACACCTAAAAACCATTTAAATCAAACAATTCTTTCAAATCAAAAAATTAATGATTTATTAATTATTTGGACAAGAGAAAAAACAAATGAAAGCGAAATGATTAAAGACGCTGATTTTTTTTTAGGAAAAAATAGTTATTCACTCAACATTAATCAAACAGCTAATTCTAATTAATTATTTGTTTTTGAAAATGTTTCAGAGGAAATTATTTCACGAAAACCCTTAATCGACACTAAAATAAAAATTTCACTCAGAAAGAACAATTAATCCATTTTCTTTTTTTAAAAAAACTGAAATTTTATTAGTAAAACTTTTGTTTTCCAAATTAACTTTAATTACGGAAGGAAAAGAAAATGAAACCGTTTTATTTTCAGATTTTACTAAAAGAACTTTTTTATTTTGAAAATCATTAATTTCCCATTTATTTAATATTGAATATTCAAAATGTTTTTTTGACCCATCAGAAAGAAGTGCTAAAGTATTTGCTGAATAAGTAATATCTGAAATAAATGTTTTTGCATTTTGAGAATCGATTGCAAAAATAGATGCGTTTTCAAATAATGGAAATAACCCAATAAAAAAAGAAATAAATATTAAGATTGCTGAAAAAACAAGCAAAAATTCAATTGTAACCTGGCCTTTAGAACCCATACTTAATCAGGCAAAGAATCTATTTCAGCAAATATCTCATCGGCTTTAGAAGAAAATGCTTTAACTCCATCTTCAGCAGTAGTATTAAGATTTGAAACTAAAAGTAAAACAATAGCAACCATTGCCGCGAGAACAATAATCATTTCAATTGAAACTTGAGCTTTTTCATCAAACATACAATAATCAACAACAAAAAAGAATTTAAATACTTCGTCAATTGACGAATAGTATTTTTAGTAAGTTTTTTATAGTTTTTGACTTAAAAAATTTTAAATGAACAAAAAAGAAAGAAATGACCTAATAATTAGCTGGTTAACAATAAGTTTTGCATTTGCTTGGATAGGCACAGGAATACTCAGTCAAACAGGAATTGAAAAATTTATAACTAACTTTTTAATTTTGCTTGTTGCAGTAGGAACAGGATTTATTTTTCACGAATTAGCACATAAATATGTTGCGATTCATTATGGCGCTAATGCAGAATTTAGAGCATGGAGACAAGGATTACTTTTAGCAATTGGTTTAGCAATTTTTACTAACGGAACTTTTGTTTTTGCTGCACCCGGAGCAGTTTATGTTTATGGAAAAAATATAACAGTAAAACAAAATGGAATAATTTCTCTCGCTGGGCCGTTAATGAATATAGCGGTGGTACTTCTTTTTGGTTTACTTTTTTCAATTTTTTCAAACTCTGAATTTCTTGCAAGAGTATTTGTTCAAGCAATGTACGTGAATTTTTTCTTGGCTGCATTTAATTTATTGCCAATTTACCCACTTGACGGAAGTAAAGTATTCACTTGGAATAAAACCGCTTGGGTAATCACAATGCTAATTGCAGTATCAGGAGTTCTTTTTTTCAATTATTGGCTTGCTATTTTCCTAATGCTTTGACTTTAAAAAAAGTTGCATCTGATATATTATTATGAAAAAGTTACTTTTAATTCTTTTATCAATTGCAATTATTTCTTTATCTGGTTGTACTGACCAAAATCCAATGCAAAATTGTATTCAAGTAATTACTCCTGCAATTTCTCCAGAAGGAGAATGCACTGAATTTCCAACTCCTTGCGATGTTCCAAAAGGATTTACTTTAGTTGATTCATGCGAAGAAAGTATTAACGAACCAATAATCCAAGAAGAAGAACCAATACTCCCTAAAGAAGAACCAATAATTCAAGAAGAACCTAAAGTAACTGGTAAATTTGATTTTGATTCAGAATTAATGTTTTGTGAATTCACTAGTTTAATGAAAAAATATACTATGTTTTATCGTATAAGAAATAAAACAGAAAACATTCCAACTTACCAATCAAAAATATGGCTTAAAGTTCCGGATTTGAATAATTATGGTCAAGCAAAAACAATACAAAAAGAATATGTAAAAAACCAAGTTCTTTGGGAAGAACAACAACTCACTTACCTAGGGTATGGTACATTAAGAGGCCAAAATTGGGAAATAAGAAATCAAGATAAAAATTCTTCTGTTGACTTTCAACTTATTTATTGTGAACCCGAATTTGCTTCAAAAAAAGAAGATTGTACTCCTAAAACAGGAATAATTGTTTTTGAAGGAAATACTGGAGAATTATGCAGATTAGCCTAAAGAATAATAATTATTTTTTATTTATCTAACATAACTTGGTTTGAATGATTCTTTTATCGTTCCTTTAAACTCATTATACGCGTCTTTTGTTTCTTTATTAATTGACGGCGAGATTTTTACAAGCGCTTCTTCAAAATCAGTTAATGAAACTTCACACACTTTTAATTTTGATTTTTTTAATGCAATAAGAGTAGCTTCTCTAACAACACCTTCTAAATCAGCTCCACTGTAACCAATAGTTTTTTCAGCAAGTTCTTTTATTGAAATATTTTTAGCAAGAGGTACATCTTTCGTGTGAATTTCTAAAACCTTTTTTCTTGCTTCAACATCAGGAGCAGGAATATATAATATTTTATCCATTCTCCCAGGCCTAAGTAAAGAAGGATCAATTAAATCTGGACGATTAGTTGCTGCAATAAATACAACATCCTTAAGTTCTTCAATTCCATCTAACTCCGTAAGTAATTGATTAACCATTCGTTCATTAACTCCAGAGCCACTGCCTCTTCGGGAAGCAATTGCATCAAACTCATCGAAAAAAATGATTACCGGAGACACTTGTCTTGCTTTTTGAAAAACTTTACGAATTCCTTTTTCTGATTCTCCAACCCACATTGAAATTAATTGTGG
>CAZHFT010000040.1:3229-6400 GCA_964531875.1 uncultured archaeon
AAACTTTACGAATTCCTTTTTCTGATTCTCCAACCCACATTGAAATTAATTGTGGCCCCTTAATACTAATGAAATTTGTTTCAGATTCAGTAGCAACTGCTTTAGCTAAAAGAGTTTTACCTGTTCCAGAAGGCCCATAAAAAAGAATTCCTCTTGGAGGTTTTATTCCCATTTTATAAAAAGTTTCTGAATGCTTCAATGGCCACTCAACTGCTTGTTTTAATTCTTCTTTTACTTTTGAAAGACCACCAATATCAGCCCATTTAACATTAGGGATTTCGATTGATACTTCTCTCAATGCAGAAGGTTGAACATCTTTCAATGCTTCTAAAAAATCGCCTTTATTTACTTCAAGACTTTCAAGAACATCCGACGGAATATTTTCCTCTTCTAAATTTATTTTTGGTAAATAACGCCTCAATGCTTTCATAGCAGATTCTTTTGCAAGAGCTTGTAAATCAGCCCCAACAAAACCATGAGTAATTCTAGCAAAATAATCAAGACCAACATCTTTTGAAAGAGGCATCCCCCGGGTGTGGATTTGTAAAATTTCTTTCCTGTCTTTTTTTGAAGGAACTCCAATTTCAAGCTCCCTATCAAATCTTCCGGGTCGCCTTAAAGCTTCATCAATACTATTTACTCGATTAGTTGCACCAATAACAATTACTTGTCCCCGTGAATTCATACCATCCATTGCAGAAAGAATTTGTGCTACTACCCTTCGTTCCACTTCTCCAACAACTTCATCTCTTTTTGGAGCAATGGCATCAATCTCATCAAAGAAAATAATTGATGGCGCATTCTTTTCAGCATCCTTAAACACTTCTCTAATTCTTTCCTCTGCCTCCCCAACAAACTTACTCATAATGCTCGGAGAAGAAATTGAAATAAAATGTGCTTGAGTTTCATTAGCAACAGCTTTTGCCAAAAGAGTTTTACCTGTTCCAGGCGGACCATGCAAAAGAACTCCTTTAGGCGGTTTTATTCCAAGCTTTGCAAAAATTTCAGGATGCTTCATTGGCAACTCAATCATTTCTCTAACTTTTTGAACTTGTTCATCAAGTCCACCAATATCCTCATAAGCAATTCTTGGAATGCCTTCAAGCGAATCCTTTACTGGTTCTTCTTTTAAAACAAATTTTGTTAAATCAGTAACCTTAACAATTCCTCTTGGAACACTATCTACCACTTGATAAATAAAACCAGAACCAAAAACACTAATCAAAACTCTATCGCCTTTATTCAAAGGCCTGCCAATAAAATTTTTTTTCAAAATTCGTTCATAACCCGAAGCGATTATTCTAACCTCTTGAGTAGGAGCAAGAACAACTTTAGTAGCATCAGAAAACTCAGCTTTACTAACAATTGCTTTTTCACCAAGCTTAACTCCGGCATTTTTTCTAATTAAATTATCCATTCGAATTAAGCCTTTGCCTTCATCCTCTTGTTTTGCTGGCCAAATAACCGCTGCAGTTTTATGAGTTCCCTCAATTTCAACAATGTCCCCAGAAGTAACATTTAATTCTTCTTTTGTTTTTCTATCAATAGTAATTATATTTCTTCCAACATGTGAAGGGTCTGGTTCTTCTACCCTAAGCGTAATACTTTTTCGTTTTCCCACCATATAAAAACCAATTAGTAAAAACAAATAAGAACCTAACTCAAATAGATTTAGGAACCACTTTTATACCCCCTGAAGGCAACAAAGCAGATAAATCATCAAGATTAATTTCCCCTTTTTTTAGTTTTTTAAAAAAAATACTTCTAATTTTTTTTGATGTAACTCCTTTAGAATCACTACCAAAAGAAAGTTCAACAAAAGAACTACAATTTGCTTTTATTGCCTTTATTGGACCAGAACAAAATTCACTATCGCTTCCTTTTTTTACCCCTATTGCAAATTCAAGAGGTGTTTTTTTGAACCATTCTCTTTTACCCGAAATCATAAATGCTCCAGTACCCAAAGCTTCACCTGAAGGCGCATTCTTACTAACTTGATTAGGAGAAGCAGAATAAACATCAATTCCAGGAATTTGTTCACGCCAAGCCTTTGAAAAAACCGCTGCAAAAATCGCAGCCTCTTGTTTAGCTTCTTTAGAAGGAACAACTCCATTTGTTTTAATTATTGTATGAGGCGCACCTTGAATATCCGCGTGAAAATAAACATCGTCTTGTTCCATTATTTTTTTTACAATAATTTCATTACTATGCGCATCTCTACCTGAAAGCACCAACAAACCACCACTTGTAAAAAACCAGTGAAACTTTTCATACCATTTTTTTTCTCTTTTTTTCACAAGTTTTTTTTGAACGGTTTTATTTTTTTCTTCGGATGCAATTTTGCTTTTAACTTTAGCAACCCCCTTACCAAGACCAGCTAATTTTTTTTTAGCTTTCTTTGAAAGAGCATAATAATTATTAGCATTCCCTTCAAGAGAATCCGTAAAATCGATTTCTATTTTCATTAATCATACCCTCTTGCTTTTCTAATTATTTCAATTAAAGAACCAGTTCTTGACTTCATTTTGTAAAATGGATCAGTAACATAAAAAATATCTCTATTCTTAACAAAATCATGAATGCCATCAAGTTTTTCAAAATATTTTTTATTAACTCCTTTATGATAAGATTCAATATCTTTGTAAATGTGCCTTTCAATTAAATTATACCTGCCAGACCCAGCAAGACAAGACAAAGAGTAAAGATTAGCGTCGTTATTAGCCACATCAATATATTTTTTAAAAAAATCTTTTTTAGTCAAATCGACTTGCATAAGACATAAAACTTCTAATTTAAAATCGAATTTTTTAAAATCGACCTTAGGCCCATACCCAGTAATTAATCCTTCAGCAATAAGAAAATCAAGAGACGATTTTATAGTGGCTTTATGATAACCAGTATATTTTTGTAATTGTTTAAAATTTGGTGAAACTGCCCCTTGTTTTAATATTGCTTTAAGGATATTTAGCCTAATTTCATCATCAACTCGCATAATCATCGACATACAAATCAATATAATAATTTAACATTCATTTTATTAAAGGGTGTAAAAAAAGTACAGTTAAATGCTGTGAGATTATATAAAGCTCCGGACATAACAATATTATTGTAACGAAGATTGGGGGGATCCAATCCTAAAAAGTGAATCAAAAACAAAAAAAATTGGAATGG
>CAZHFT010000041.1:0-6218 GCA_964531875.1 uncultured archaeon
TATATCAATTGCAGATTGAACAAGTAAAAGGATTATTGCTCCAATTATTAATGCTAAAATAAGAGCGATAAGTGTAACATAAACATTATCTATTATAGCGAGTATAAAAAGTCCAATAAATCCAAGTATCCCACCAAATAATGCTACTACAAGAACTATTGCTATTGAAAGAACAAAAAGAATTAATCCAAAAATAAGCGATTCTTTTTTTACCCCTAAAGAAAAGCTTTCTTGTAATGATTCTATTGGATTTGCCATAGATTAAGTAATGCAAGGGATTGTTTTTATAGTTTTGCAAATCGTTAAAAAAAGAAAAAATAGCCCCGCAGAGATTTGAACTCTGGTCCCAGGCTGTCTTCGTATCCAAAACCCTATTCTCTTTATTTTTCCCTAGGGTTTTTCTTTCTCTTCTAAAGAGAAAGAAAAAGGCTACTCCAAAGGCCTGTATCCTTGGCCACTAGACGACGGGGCTATTAGAATAATTTTCTCAGCAAAACTATAAAAACCGTGGCTTTTTGTTGTAGGAGGGTATAGAATAGGCTCTTCTTTTTTTATTTTTTATTTTGGTTAAATCGGTTAGCACTAACCAATAAATACTACTTTTTCTCTTGTTGTATTGTATGAATATTGAAGCAAAAACAATTCTTACTCCTGAGGATATAAAACCGACTAAAAAACTTTTTCGAGTTAGAGGTGTACTTAATCCTGCTGCAGTTAGATTAAAAAATAATAAAATAATGTTATTTGCAAGAATTGCAGAAACTCCTTTCCATGGGAAAAAAGAATTTCTTGCTCCAAGATTTTCTGGAGAAAAAGAACTTAAGTGGACAATTGAAAAACTTCCTCGACATGGAAATGATTTAAGGCCTGATTGTTTTATTGTTGATTCGGATGTTTATCGATTGCCAACAATTTCTCATTTTAGAAAAGTAATTATGGATGAAAATGGTTTCGATGTTCAAAGTATTAATACAAAACCTGATTTTTTTGGATTAAAAAATGATGGGGATTTTGGAGTCGAGGATCCACGGATAACTTTTTTTAAAAAAGAAAAACGTTATCTAATGACTTATGTTTCGGTTTCAATGAATAGCGGGGTATCAACTTCATTAGCAACTTCAAAAAATCTTACTACTTGGAAAAGAAAAGGAATAATTTTTAGACAACAAAATAAAGATGTTGTTATTTTTCCTGAAAAAATTAATGGGTATTATGTTGCTTTACATAGACCCGAGGGAAACATGATTTTTGATAAACCTAGTATTTGGATTTCTTATTCAAAAGACCTTATTTTTTGGGGGAAAGAAAAACCTTTACTTAAGCCTAGGCGTTCTGGATGGGATAGTTTAAGAATTGGGCCAGGCGCTATTCCTATTAAAACAAATGAAGGGTGGCTTGAAATTTATCATGGAGTTACTTTAGAAAACCCAAAGGATAATGAATCGCCTAAAATTTATACTACCGGTGCACTTCTTTTTGATTTAAAAAATCCTGAAAAAATAATTGCAAGAACGCCAACAAGGAAGCCTTTATTTGGCACAGATTTAAAATCTGAATCAAAAGGATTCATCAGCAATGTTGTTTTCTCAACCGCAATCATTCCAACACTTGATAAAAAAAATGTTTTAATTTATGGCGGGGCTTCTGATTCTAATGTTACTGTTAGAAAAATTAATTTAAAACAAATTTTAAACTCGTTAAAGTAAAAACAATTTGTTTTTATTATAAATTACTCTATTAATTATTAGTTTTAATCACGGACTTGATTTGTTTGAGTAAGACTTTGTTTCTTTCAACATACCCGCCACGAGAATGTGGCATTGCAACGTTTACTAGGGACGTTAGTGATTCTATTCAACGAAAATTTGGGTCAAGAATGGCTCCGAAAATAATTGCAATGGAAGAAAATTCACAATTGTTAAGACTTTATAAAAATAAAGTTATTGCAAAAATTGACGAATCTGATTTAGGGAGTTATGCTGCGGCAATAAAAAAAATAAATTCTCAAAAAAATTATCCGGTTCTTAATATTCAACATGAATTTGGGATTTTTGGTGGTGATTATGGTAAAAATGTTTTGTATTTAATGAAACGAATTAACAAAAAAATTGTTACGGCTTTTCATACTGTTTTAGAATCCCCTGAAGAGGACTTAAAAAAAATTGTTAAAAAAATTGCTAACTTAAGTGAAAAAATTGTTGTAATGACTGATAAATCTAAATTGGTTCTTTGTACTGATTATAGTATCCCCGAGAAAAAAATTGTGGTTATTCCTCATGGAGTTCCTAATGTGGATTCAAAAAGTATTAAATCAGGTTTAAAGAAAAAATTTGATCTTGAAGGGAAAAAAATTCTTGTTACTTTTGGGATGTTGAGTAGAGGAAAAGCAATTCATAAGGTTATTTCTGCAATGCCTAAAGTAATCAAAAAACACCCTGATGCAGTATATATTATTGTTGGAGAAACACATCCTAAAGTGCGTGAAGAAGAAGGGGAGCAATATCGAAATGAACTTGTTGTTCTTGCAAAAAAATTAGGTGTTGAAAAATCAATAAAATTTGTTAATCGTTATCTTTCTCTTAATGAAATAATCGAGTTTCTAAAGCTTTCTGATATTTATCTTGCGCCTGCACTTGATAAAAGACAAGCTTGTAGTGGAACAGTTAGTTATGCTATGGGTGTGGGAAAAGCAATTGTAGCATCAGATACAATGTATAATTCTGATGTTCTTGCAAATAATCGAGGTATTGTTCTTGAAAAAAATAACTCTTCGTTGTTTGCTGAAAAAATTAATTTTTTATTGGATAATCCTGAAGCAAGAAAAGAATTTGAAAAAGAAGCATTTGTTTATAGTAGAAAAATGATTTGGTCTAATGTAGCAATACAATATTATAATACCTTTTCTGAAGTTGTTGGGCGTGAAAAACTTTTTAGTAAATTGCCTCGAATAAATTTTAATCATTTTGATAAACTTACTGATAATTTTGGAATGATTCAATTTTCTAATTATTCTACTCCTGATTATGAAAGCGGTTATACTCTTGATGATAATGCAAGAGCATTAGGAGTTGTAACTAAAGCATATGATTCATTTGGAAAAAATAAGTTTCTTAAATCTGCAGAAACTTTTCTTTCTTTTATTGAAACTTGTCAAATGCAAGACGGGTTGTTTCATAATATTGTTGATGTTAATCATGAATTTGTTGACGATTTAGGTAGTGAGGATAGTAATGGACGTGCGATTCATGCACTTGGAAATGTAATCCAAAGTTCTTTACCTAATTCGTTTAAACTTCGTGCAAAAAAAATTCTCGAAAAAACTTTTGCTAATGAGTTTAATATTACCTCTCCTCGTGCACAAGCGGATTCATTAATTGGCGCTATTTATGCTAAAAATATTCCTACGGGGGCAGAATTAATTCCTAAATTTGTTGATTCGCTTGTTTCAAAGTTTGATGCGAATACTGATTCCGAATGGAAATGGTTTGAAAAATATTTAACTTATGGCAATAGTATTATTCCTGAAGCATTATTTGAAGCTTCTGTTATGGATAAAACTAAAAGAGCAAAAACCGTTGCAGAATCTTCAATAGACTTTATTACTAAAACCCATTTTTCAGGAAATACTTTTGTGCCTGTTGGTCAAAAAAAATGGTTTTTTAAAAATAAAGAAAAAGGAGTTTTTGATCAACAACCAATAGAGGCTGCTTGTGCTACTGTAACTTTTCTTAAAGCGCATAAAAAAACAGGGCAAGATAATTATTTTAAAAATGCAAGAACTGCTTTTGAATGGTTTTTAGGTAGAAATTCACTCAATCAGATGGTTTATGATGATTCTACTGGGGGTTGTTTTGATGGTCTTACAAAAACAGGGGTTAATATGAATCAAGGGGCAGAATCTACTGTGGGTTATCTTAATGCCCGGTTTTCAATTGATTTTCAGAAGGGGATTTTATGAAAGCACTTGTTATTGTTGCTCATCCTGATGATGAAACAATTTGGATGGGTGGAAAAATCATTCATGAAAAAAATTGGGATTGGACAATTGTTTCTCTTTGTAGAAAAGATGATTTAGATAGAAAACCAAAATTTTTTAAAATTTGTAAAGAATTAAATGCAAGAGCTTTTATTTCTGATTTGGATGATGAACATTCTGAAAAAAAACTTGAAAGTATTGATGACGTAATAAAAAGATTAGAACCAATTGTTCACGATAAAAAGTTTGATATAGTTTTTACTCATGGAGAAAATGGAGAGTATGGTCACAATAGGCATGTTGAAGTAAGCGAAGCTGTAAAAAAAATGTTTGAAGAAGGATTGCTTGATTGTGTTGAGTTGCATGAGTTTGATTACACTGCGAGCGAAGAGCCGTTCATGTGTGAGCCGAACGCGGATGCAGAGATTATTTTTGAGTTAAGTGAGCAAGAGTTCGCTAAGAAAAAGTATTTAATTAATGAAGTGTATGGTTTTGATAAGAACAGTTTTGAATACTTAAGTTGTTCTGCGATTGAATCAAGTAAGAGAGTGTGTTGAATGCAAGAAATCGAATCACAAGAACGCGAATTGCAAAAAATCGAATCACAAGAACGCGAATTGCAAGAAACTGAAGCTCAAAAAAAATTTCGTTCAATGATTCTTTATCCTTTTCCTGCTGAACTTGACGGAGTTAGTTTGCAAGGAGATTTTCTTTGTAAAGGACTTAATGCTAATGGGTATGAATCTGTTGCTTGTGATAGAACTGCTGGTTTTGAAAAAGAAGCGCTTTACAAAATATTTAATCCTGATGTTGTAATAGGTGTTGGTTTTTGGGGAGATACTCCTTCAATAATTCAAGATCCAAAAGAAAATGGATTTATCCCTGTTCCTTGGCTTAATGCTGATGGATGGGTTGCAAATTATCACGATGTTCTAAATGAACTTCCATTAATTCTTGTTACTAGTAATTGGGTAAAAGAAACGTATAGACGAGATGGTGTTTTTAATAAAAATATTGTTCCTGTGCCTATTGGAATAGACACTACTAAAATGTCACCAATTCCTAAAACTGACCCTAGAGTAATAAAAATGCGTGAATTATTAGGTGTTGATGAAGAAGACAAACTTATTTTAACAATTGGTGGAGATACCACAAGTAAAGGTTTTCAAGAAGTTATTAAAGCTCTTGCAAAAGTTAATTCTGAATTTAAAAATTGGAAATATATTGGAAAAACTTGGGAGTTTGGAGAACCAAAGTACCATTATAATGACGAGCAAAAATTAATTCAAGAATTTGGGTTTCCTGAAGGCAAAATTGATTATGTTGATGGTCCAATTTCAAGGGAAACAATGCGAATTCTTTTAAGTTCTGCTGATGTTTATGCTGCTCCAAGTAGAATTGAAGGTTTTGGGATGATTCAAGTTGAAGCACAAGCTTGTGGAATTCCTGTTTTGAGTATTGATGCCATGGGAATCAAAGACACTGTGGTTCATAATGAAACAGGGTTTCTTGCAAAAGTTGCTGAAACAATTGATTTGGAAGAAGAATGGGTGTATACTCACATGGGTTTTGAAGAGAAACATAAAATTAGGTTTGATGAACCAAAAACTTTTGCAGTTAGAGCAGATGTAGATGAATTAGCAGAGTATTTGTTAAAACTTCTTACTGATGACGAGTTAAGAAATAAGATGGGTGAAAAAGGAAGACTTCACGCTGTAAAAAATTTTAGTCATAATAAAGTTTCACTTGATTTAGCTCGTATTATTGAATCAAAACTCGATTTGTAAATTTATATTTTTAAAGGATTCTTTTTTGTTTTCACTGCTTCGTATGCAAGAAGATAACTGCCCGCACTCCATGCTTGATGTCTTCCGCCTTCAGCTTTTTTAGTAATTGGATGTATCCATTCGTTAAAATCCCATTCAAATCGTTTACCTAATTGGTTTGCCTTAGCAAGTTTTTCAAGTTCTTTTTCCGCAATAGCAAATTGTTTTGCTTCAACAAGCGCACATACATAAAATCCTCCAACAAATGGCCAAATTCCTCCATTAATATATTCATGGGGAGTTGAAGCTAAGCAAGCTTGGAAATAATCTTTCCATTCTTTTGAATTTTTTTTAATTGGAGGAAACATAACTCTTATTGGATAAGGATTAGCTATTTTATTTTTTTCAATAAAATTAAGAATGCTTTTAGTTTGTTTTTTATTTGTTAAACCATAAACAATTGCTAAACAATTACC
>CAZHFT010000042.1:0-6083 GCA_964531875.1 uncultured archaeon
AACCAATCAAATAGATTCTATTCTAATAATCCTTTCAGCATTGTTTGTATTCCAAGTAGTAATAGAAAAACACGTCAAAAAAAATGAAAACGCTCGCCCCCCAACCCCCCATAATACTCACCCCAATTCTTTCTTTTCAAAAATAATTAACCCATTTTAAAAAATAAAAGACCATTAAATAAACTTATAATCAATCTCACAGAGATTAATCGGACGTTGTCGTAGCCTATCGATAGGTCCCCTTGTGGGACAGTCGAAACTGTAGAAAGCCACCGGCGAGATTTGAACTGCACGCCACCGTTGCGTCGGTGGGGTACGCGTCCACACTCACTTGCATTCTAATGAATGCTTCGTTCGATAGGACTTAAGCCACCGGCGAGATTTGAACTCGCGACCCCCTGCTTACGAAGCAGGTATTCTACCACTAAACTACGGTGGCTAAAAAAATTAGCTAAAACCCTTAATTAAAAGACTTCCGAGTAGTTTTAATTCTTTTGCATAGTTAATTTTTTCATGAGTTCTAAAGAAAACTTTGCTGAAAAATTAACCAAATACTTACAAGACAAAGGATTTGTATACGGTCCAGAACCAGAAATATATGGGGGAATAGCAGGATTTTATACTTACGGCCCACTAGGCAAACGACTCAAAAATAATGTTGAATCAATTATAAGAAAAACATTCAACAGCAAAGGATTCTTTGAAATAGAATACCCTATTGTTTCTCCAAAAGAAGTATGGAAAGCATCAGGACACCTTGATGGATTCAACGACCCAGTAATTTTAACAGAAGACAAAAAAGAATCTTACCGAGTAGACAAACTAATTGAAGAACAAACCGGAATACAAGCAGACTCATTTTCTGATGAAAAATTATTAGAAACAATAAAAGAAAAAAAAATAAACGCACCAAACGGAAAAAAATTATTAATGAAAATTGAAAGATACTCCCTAATGATGAAAACAACAATCGGCAGAGATACAGAAGCATACAATCGCCCAGAAACCGCAACAACAACTTACCTACCATTTAAAAATTACTTAAATTTCTTCAGAGACAAATTACCATTTGGAGTATTTCAAATAGGAAAAGCATTTAGAAACGAAATCTCGCCAAGACAACACCTACTCCGAAGCAGAGAATTCACTCAAGCAGAAGCTCAAACATTCTTATTTCCTGAAATGAAAAACAATTGGCCAGGCTATGAAGAAGACAAAAAAGATATTCTTCCATTATGGACTGAAGAAGCACAAAAAAAAGAACAAGAACCAAAAGACACTTCTCTAGAAGACGCACTTAAGAAAAAAATATTACAAAACCAAGCCTACGCTTACCACTTAAACCTAAGTTACAAATTATTCAAAGCATTTGGAATACCTAAAAAAAATATTAGATTACGACAACACCACCGCGACGAAAAAGCATTTTATAGTGATGATACTTGGGACATTGAAGTAAAACTAAACAGTTATGGTTGGACCGAAATATGCGGAATAAGCGATAGAACAGATTATGATTTAACTCAGCACCAAAAACACAGCAAAGAAAAATTAACCGCAAGAACACTTGAAGGAAAAGAAGAAATTCCTCATGTAATCGAAATTGCATTTGGAATAGACCGACCATTCTTTTCATTATTAGACATGCATTATTCTGAAAGAGAAGACGAAAAAAGAATACTATTAACTTTACCCGCAAAAATTGCGCCAATCCAAATAGGAATATTTCCACTCGTAAAAAAAGACGGTTTAGCAGAAAAAGCAAAAGAGATAAAGAAAAAACTTGAAGAAAAATTCCTTTGTATTTATGACGAAGGCGGTTCAATAGGAAGAAGATACTCAAGACAAGACGCAATAGGAACCCCATTCGGAATAACAATTGATTATGATTCAATAAAAGATGAAACAGTAACTTTAAGAGAAAGGGATTCCATGAAACAAGAGAGAGTAAAAATAAGCGAAATTGAAAAAATATTGGGAGAGAAAATAAATGAACACAATTGAAGAATTAAGAAAAAAATTAATAAAATCTGCAAAAGAAAAAGTTCAACAAAAATTTGAAACAAAAGACGTACACATAATAAAAGCAGTAAATTTACTCGAAGATGTTGATTCAGTTTCAAACCTCCTAACAGAACAACTAATCGAATGGTATTCTTTTCATTTTCCAGAATTACTAAAATACACAAAAGATACTGAATATTTACAATTGGTTCATGCAATAGGCCAAAGAGAAAAATTTACAGCAGGTAATGTTAAAAAAATAGTTTTAGAATCAAAAGCAGTAGAAAAAATAGTAAAATCTGCAAAAAATTCAATGGGTTCAACAACAAACCAAGAAGACATGAAACAAATACAAAGCATCGCACTAAATTGTTACTCCTTACAACAAGAAAGAGAAAGATTAACAAAATATTTAGAAACACAAATGACAAGAGAAATGCCTAACTTTACAGAACTAGCAGGAGCAGTAATAGGCGCAAAATTATTAGCAAAAGCAGGCGGAAAAAAGAAACTCGCATTCCTTCCTTCTTCAACAATACAAGTAATAGGAGCAGAAAAAGCACTATTTTTACATTTTAAAAAAGGAACAAAGGGACCAAAATATGGTTACTTATTCCAACACCCATTAATCAAATCAGCTTTGCAAAGTAACAAAGGAAGATTAGCAAGAAGTCTTGCAGCAAAACTTTCAATAGCCGCAAGAAAAGATTACTTTGGAAACACAAGCAATGCAGATAATTTAAAAAAAGAAATTGAAGAAAGAGCAAAAGAACTTCAAGCAAAAACGGACCCTGATAAAAAAGGAACTCCAAGCAAACCAAAATTTAAAACTACTCCAATAAAACGAGAAAGAAATGACGAACAAAAAGATAATTACCCCAGAAGAAATTCATACCAAAAAAGAACTTCTAGTAGAGATAGTTATCCAAAAAGAACTTCATACAGTTCAACAAGAAATTCACCTGAAAAAAGAACACCTTACTCTTCAGGAAGAAGTCCAACAACGAAAACATATTCTCAAAAAGGAGACTACAAAAAAAGAAATTCATACCCTACAACAGATAAACCATATTCCCCAAAAGGAAATTCAAACTCAACAACCAAAACTCACTCAAAACCAAATACATTTAAACCAAAAAAATCTTTTTCAAAACAAAAATCTCCTGCAAAAAATAAAACTTTTTCAAAAAGAAAACCGAATAAAAGTAAATTTAAAAAAAGATAAAAAAAATTTACTCTTAAAAAAGAGGGAAAAACTAAATGGCACAAGTAAACCAAGTAACTAATGGCGTGTATGAAATAACATCTAAACTATGCACAAAAAACCTAATTACGGGAAAAAAAGTTTACGGCGAACAATTAGTTAACATTGAAGGAAAAGAATACAGATTTTGGAATCCTAACCGTTCAAAAGTCGCAGCAGCACTAAAAAAAGGACTAAAAAATTTACACTTAAAAGAAAATTCAAACATTCTATATTTAGGTGCAGCAGAAGGAACAACAATCTCACACTTAAGCGACATAGTACCAAAAGGAATAATATTTGGAGTAGATATTAGTGCAAGAAGCATGAGAAAGTTCATTAATCTATGCGAACAACGCCCAAATCTTGTTCCAATCCTTGGTGATGCAGGCCAACCAAATTCTTACAAAGAATACATTGAAGCATTTTCTTGCGACGTATTATTTCAAGACGTGAGTCAAAAAAACCAAGCTGAAATATTTCTTAAAAACTCTCGAATTTACTTAAAACGAGAGGGATATGGTTTTCTTTCATTAAAAGCAAGGTCAATAAGCTCAAGCGAAGACGTTGAAGTATTAGTACAACAGGAAGCAAAAAAACTCGAGAATGAATTCGAAATACTCAAAATTATTTCCCTTCACCCTTTTGAAAAAGACCATGCAATGATTTACTGTAAAAAAAAGTGATTTACTTTGCCAATCCCAAAAAATCAAAAAAGAAATCCAAAAGCGCCTCATGTACAAAAATGGACTGCATATAGAAAAAGAAAAGGAGTTCCAAAAGCCAAGCCAACAGGAGAAACTCTGCCAGCTAGATACCGTGGACTAATTAGAAATTATGAAAATCGAGCGACAAAACATTTAGAAGAACGAGAAAGAAGAATGGGGGTATATGATGCAAATGATCTAAGGCCAATGACTATAGCAGGAGTTGAAGGAAAAGTATTGATACGAGAAATCATAAAAGATTTTGGAAGAACAAAAGGTTTGCGAGTATTCAATTTTGGATCAGGGTATGGAACAGAATTATTTTTCCTTAGAAAATATGCAAAAGCAAAAACTCGAGGAGTTGAGCTTTTAGAGTACCCTTCCGAAGTAGTAAAAGGAAAAAAATTAGGAATACAATTCGGTAAAAACGCTACTGACCCAGAACTAAGAAAGCAAGGAGAATTTGATGTTACTTATTCAATAGCGGTTCTGGACAAAGAAGCAGTATCAAAAAATGAAGCAATAGGAATACTAGAAAACGCATTTCACATGACAAGAAAAGGCGGAATAAGTTATCATTGCATAAACAATCCAAAATCTATAAGACTTACAAGAAGCGAAATAGAAAAAATCGGATTCAAAATAAAAAAATGGACAACCAGTTCCGGAGTGTTACTTATTAAATTATCAAAGTGATTTTCAATGAAAGCAACCGCAACTAGCCAAGGACACATGACCTGTTTTTTTAAAATATACTCAAATGGTTCAACTGGAGCAGGAATAAATATTCAAAATGCAATCAAAACAACTGCAATTGTAAAAAAAGCAAAAAAAAATTCTTTCAAAATTCTTATTAATAATAAAAAAACAAAAGCAGAAACCTCAAAAATTGTTTTAGAAGAAATGCTTTCAAAAACAAAAGAAAAATATGAAATACTAATTAAGCATGAAACAAAATTACCAATTGGATATGGATTAGGTTTAAGTGGTGCTGGCGCATTATCCCTGACAAAAGCATTAAATCGAACACTTAACTTAGGATTACCTAAAAAAGAAATCGTTTTAATTGCAAACAATGCAGATATAAAAGCAGGAACTGGATTAGGAGACGTTATTGCTGAACAATACTCAGGAACAATGATTGGTTTGCCTCCTTACCCATCTAAAAAAATTTCAAAAATAAAAAACACTTACAAATATATAGCACTTGGCTTTTTTGGAAAAATAAAAACAAAAAAAATAATTCAAAACAAAAAACACAAAGAAAAAATAAACAAAATTGGGTCTTACTGCATGAACTCATTACATAAAAATAAGACAATTAAAAATTTGATTCATTTAAGTAGAGTATTTTCAATAGAATCAGAACTCGCAACAAAACAAGTTCGCATAGTAATGGACGCCATTCCAAATGCATCAATGGCAATGCTTGGAAACACTGTTTTTGTACTTACAAACACCCCAAAAAAAACTGAAAAACAATTAAAACAATTCACTAAAAAAACAATGGTTAGTATAATTAGTTGAGTACAAATGATTCCAAAAAACCACCCAAGAGCAAAATCGCTTGAACAACGACACTTAATCGAAAAAGGTGTTGCTAAAGGAATTGTTACTCCCACAGGAATGATTGCACAAGGAAGAGGAGAAGCATTTGATTATTTAATTGGAGAAAAAACCATTCCTGAAGCAAAAAAACAAATTGAATTAGCAGCAGCAAAGCTCTTACTTGCAGAAAACCCAGTGATTTCGGTTAATGGAAATACAACTGCATTATGCACAAAAGAAATCGTAAAACTAGCAAAAATGATTCCTGCTAAAATTGAAATAAATTTATTTTATCGAACAGAAAAAAGAGTAAAATTAATTCAAAAAGAATTCAAAACACTAAAAGTAGAAGTTTTTGGAGTAAATCCGAAGAAAAAAGTTCCAAACTTAACATCAAAACGCGCATTAGTTGATGAAAAGGGAATTTGGAAAGCAGATGTTGTATTAGTAATGCTTGAAGATGGAGACCGAACAGAATTTTTAAAAAAAATGAAAAAATTTGTAATTGCAATTGACCTGAACCCAATGAGTAGAACTCCACAAAAAGCAGACTTAGCAATAATTGATAATGTAACCAGAGC
>CAZHFT010000043.1:0-6077 GCA_964531875.1 uncultured archaeon
TTTGATACTATTAAAAAAATTCAAAATGGATTAGCAATAACAGAATAAACTCATCTTCTTCTTATTGGCTTCTTAGTCATACGTGCAAGAAATTTTCTGCCAGCCTGCGTTCTTTCACTTAATATAACTTTTAACTGTTTAGACTTTGCATAACCCTGAAATTTTTCATATAAAAAAGCACCAACCGTTTTTTTATTATCTCTTAAAAAACTTGTTGATGAAACTGCTTTAATCAGAGCAAGAAAAAGATGTTTTCCACTAACATTACCTACAATGAATCCAATTGGTCTATTCTTTTTTCTAGAAATAAAAAAAACAGCATCTTCTTCAGCAACCCGCCGACTAAGATAATCCCGACTTACACTAAGATATTCGGATAATTCTTCTGCAAATCTTTCACGATTTTCACGAGGTATGTCCTGAACTTTAATTATTTCAAACCGATAATCACCAGCCATAAAATTCATTTCCCAACTTCAATCATTCTAACCAAACAAGTTCTTGCTTTATCCATTGCTTCTTTTGGAAGATTTATTTCAAATTTTTCTTCTTTTAATGCAGTAAGAGTATTTTCAAGAGAAATCTTTTTCATATAAGGACAAATATTACAAGGCCTAACAAAATGTTTTTTAGGAAACATTGTTATAACCAAATCACTCATTCCACATTCAGTTACAAGTAAAAAATTCTTATCATTACTTTGTTTAAGATACTTTAACATATCTCCAGTTCCGCCAGCTAAATCACTCAAAGCAATAACTTCGGGTTTACACTCAAGATGAGCAAGAACTTTTAAATCAGGGTACTCAGCTTTATGTTTTTTTATTTGTTCAGGAGTAAAAGTTTCATGAACAACACATTTAGCTTGCCAAGAATGGATTTTTTTATTTGTTTTTTCTTGTAAATTCATTGCCATGAACCTATCAGGAATAAAAATAACTTCAGCCTGAGAAATTGACTCAACAACTTTTAATGCATTTGCAGAAGTACAACAAACATCAGACTCAGCTTTTACTTCAGCAGTAGTATTAACATAACAAACAACACCCGCATTAGGGAATTTTTTTCTTAATTCGATTACATCCTTAGCAGTTATGCCATCTGCAAGAGAACAACCCGCTTCAAGAGAAGGGACCACAACTTTTTTTTCAGGACTTAAAATTTTAGCAGTTTCTGCCATGAAAGTTACTCCACAAAAAATAATTAAATCAGCCTTAGTTTTTTGAGCTTCAACACTAAGACCATAACTATCCCCATTAAAATCAGAAACTCCAAGAATAATTTCAGGCAATTGATAATTATGTGCAAGAATAATCGCATTTTTTTCTTTTTTTAATTTATTAATCTCTAAAGTAAATTTAGCAAAAGCAAGACATTCATCTTTAGAATAATCCAAAAGCTTCATTTTTTCAAAAAGTCTTTCTGCTTCACTATTCAATTCTTCACTAGTAAATTGGCACATACAAATAAACTTGACTTAAAGAAACTTAAAAGGTTTTTGGTATGAAAAAGGAGAATTTAATCTCCTTTTTATGTAGACAACTTAAATTTTATTTTAGTTTTTTCCATAGGGGGGACCCACGCAGTTTTGTTTGCGTACAAATAACAAAACACAGTGCTAATTCCTACTACATACAATGAACTTGCAACAATTAACAAAGTATTTCCAATAATATTCCCGTACACAAATAAAGGAATTCCGATTATGAATGAGATTGTTACTCCCCAAAAAACTCCTTTTGCACTTAATTTATTCCAATAAAGACTCAGTATTGTTGGAACTAAAACTGATGCAGCAATTGTATTGAAAATCCACCATAATTGAGCTAATCCAAAACCTTCAATATTTATGACTAAAAATCCTACAAGCAAACCCGCAATAGTAAAACCAACCATTGATAATCTTGCAGTTTTAATTGCTTTTTTATCATTAGTTTCATTTTTCCAATCTACTGTATAGAGTGATGCTCCAGCAATTAATCCTGAATCGAGAGTAGAACTTAATCCCGCAAGAAGCATTACTACAAAAATTAAGAGTATAACTGGAGATACTAAATTTGCTACAGTTACAACTCCAATCATTGAAGCATCAACTCCTGCAGGCAAAGAAATTCCAAGTAAAGGATTTGCTGCTAAAAATCCTAAAGTAGATAAAGCAATTGGAATTATTCCAAAAAGCAAAGCCCCCACTATAAATGATTTTTTCAACTCATTCTTTTTAATAGCAAAACTTCTTTGCCAATATTGTTGGTCAGAAACTGCCCCAGCAATCAATCCAATTGACGTAACAATCCCATAAGAAAATGCTACCACCGGATCAAATATATTAGTGTTATTTGCTAATCCTCCAAGATTCATTACGGTTATTCCTCCAGCGCTACCTAACGCCAAAGGCACAACAATGATGAGGCCTAAAAAAATAACCCCCAATTGAACGTAATCAGTAATCATTGATGCTTTCAATCCCGAAATTAATGAATAAGAAAGACCAATTACGCCAAGAAGAACCATAGAAATTTCTAAAGGAATTCCAGTAATTATTGACACCAAGTTTCCTCCAACAAATAATTGAACCGCAACAGCCATTAATTGATAAAGAAAAAATGGAAACATATAAACTTTATGAACTTTTTCATCAGCTAATCTATACTTAATCCATTGAGGTAAAGTGTATCCTTCAGGAAGAAGTTCTCTGATTTTTGGTGCAAGAAAATAAAATAAAGCAAGTGCAAGTATGTTTGGAAAAGTGAACCAAAATAATCCAGGCAAACCCATTTCATAAGAAACTTGCACAGAAATAAATAATGCAGGAGCCCAAAGCCAAGAAGCTGCTATGCTTGGCGCACCAATTATCCAAGAAATTTTTCTTCCAGCTACAAGAAATCCTGCCCCAGTAGCATTATTTTTTCTTGTAAAAAACCAAGTAATTAATAGCATTGCCACTCCAAAAAGAACAAGTAATGCATATCCTTCAAATTCACTTACAAATACCATTATCAATCCCTCCCCCTATTTCCTTATCAGCGCCCTAACTAAATTTCCCAGTACAATTATTTTCATGAATTAATTCAGCATAAATTCCACAATGCGAAGTCAAATGTTTTTGAGCATCGCCAAAAACATCATAAGGCAATTTTTTACCACAAACCGAACAAATCCACCCCAAAATAATTACCCCCTTTTTATTTCACGCCTATTTAAAACTCCGATTTCATCACTAGTCTTGATATCGATAAAATGAATTGAAATTGTGGCAAGAACTGTGAGAATAATGAGCAATGGAAAATCTTCCCACGGCATCACAAATTCATTTTGAAAAACAATTGCATTGACAAATGAAAATGAAAAATAGTAGGTAATTGTCATTGAGAGAGTCATATTATTGGCAACAAAAGAATTTGAAGAAAAGCTCCTCACAATTATTCTTCCAATAATGAAAGCAACAGGCACAAAAGGAGCTGACCATCCAAATAATTTAGAAAAATCCCCAGTAATCCAAACTAATCCAGTTAACACAAAAAAATAAAAAACGAGTTTTTTCTCATACAAAATATGAGCAACACATGCGAATGCAAAAATAAAGAATAAATTATTTGCAATTAACCCCACGAACCAATTAAGGTCGAATGCGAAAAGCGCTTGAATGAACTCCCAAAAAACCATGTTTTTCCCCTTTTTTGCAGACTAACGTCTAACCATCTAAAAATCCAATATTTGATTATAACAAATCTTTTAATTTCTTTACTGGAGAAAATTACTTCTCCTTATACTATATAGTGCTGACCATGTTAATGAACCTTAGTGGTGATAAATACCACCATTTAAATATAGGTGTTTACACTAATATTTAATGGATTTAAGCATTCTGGAAGAAATTGGTTTGAGCCCTAATGAAGCCAAAATTTACACTAGCCTCATTGAAAAAGGAACTTGCTCAATCAACACATTATCAATTGAAGCTAATGTACACCGAAGAAATGTTTATGATTCCATCGACAAACTAATAAAAAAAGGCCTTGCTACTGAAGAATTTATTTCAGGAATAAGACATGTAAAAGCAATTAATCCTTCAAGATTAATTGATATTGTCAAAGAAAAAGAAGAAAAAGTTAATTCGATTCTACCTTCTTTACAGCAAAGATTTAATGAAAAAGCAGAACATGAAGAAGCTGTTGTGTATAAAGGAATTGAGGGTTTTAAAAATTATTTAAAAGATATTCTTGAAGAAAATAAACCAGTTTACTTTATTGGCGCAAAAGCATTTTGGTTAGATGAACGATTAAAATATTTTGTTCCGCAGTTTGAAATGCAGAGGCTAAAACAAGGAATAACTTTCAAACATATTTATGACCACGAAGTAAAATTAATTTCGCCGGATATAATTAAATTAAAAAATAATGAATACAAATTCTTTCCTCCAGAATATTCCTCCAGCGTAGCAATTGATATTTTTGGAGACCATGTTACTACTTTTTATGGAGTCACCCCAGGAAAACTTCCAAAAGAACCTATTCAATTCACCGTTGTTTCTAAACAAATTGCAGATGGATATAGAAAATATTTCGATTTTATGTGGAAAAATCTTGGAAAAACAAGAAAAAGCAAATAACCCTAAAAATCAAATGTTTTTTATTAAAATCTACACTAATTACTTTTGCGAACAGAGATGAGAGAAATATGATTAAATTAGATAAAGCCAAATTAGAAATTGAAAAAGGAATCCTTAATCAAGACATGATTATTCTCGTGGGGGATTGTTTTGTTGATTATTTAGGAAGAGCCACTTCTAAATTAACTAAAGGAAAAAGACTTATTTTAATTAAAGGCGATGGCTCCATTGCAATTCACCAAAATAGATTAGTTAAACCAACAAATTACATGGTCAACACTAGAATTGGATGCGAATTAACTGAAGGCACTTTACTTGTAAAAGCAAATAAACAAAAACCAGCAGAAAAACTTACTATTTCTTTTGAAAACATTCATGACCTTAAGCGTTATGAAATAGAAGCAACTAATGATTTGAGGCTTTCAGGAAGCGAAAAAGATTTAAACGAAATTTTAATGCAAGACTTATCAATGATTGAACCAGGATTAAAAGCAATAAATCAACAACAATGTTTTCGCAAAGGAATATGTGATATCATAGCCGAAGACAAAAAAGGAAACTTAGTAGTAATTGAACTAAAACGAAGACAAGCAGATTTTGCAGGGGTAACTCAATTACAGCGTTATATGCTTCAGGTTGAAAAACTTAAAAATATTAAAACAAGAGGAATTTTGTTAGCTCCAAGCATAAGAAAAAATGCTTTAGAATTACTTGAACAATTAGGTCTTGAATTTGCAAAACTTGATTTTGAATTAACTCCAAACGACAAACAAAAAGCAAAAATTAAAGGACTTGAAAGTAAACAACAAACAATAATGGAACATTTAAAAAAATAAAAAAAAGAATATTCAAATTTACTTATTTCTATTACATGAAATAAAAAAAATTATTTTATTACTCTAACTAAATTTATTTTTGGACCATCCATTTTTAACACAATAAACTTTACCCCTAAAATAATTGTTTCATCTTTTTCTTGAGGAACTCTATCCAATGCACAAATAACTAATCCTGCTACAGTATCAACTTCTTTAGACTTAAAAGAAATCCTCAAAGCTTTACTTAATCTATCTAAAGGAACAGTTCCTTCAACAACAAACTCAGTAGAATTTATTTTTTTAATTCTTGGTTCAACATCGGTTTCGTCAAGAATCTCTCCAACAATTTCTTCAAGAATATCTTCAATAGTAACCAAACCTATTGTCCCGCCATATTCATCAACAACAATAGCTAAATGAGTTTTTTTTCTTTGAAACTCTTTTAAAAGTTTATCAATTTTTTTACTACCGTACACGTAAATTGGTTGACGCATTATTTTATCAACAACAATATCAGATTTCTTTTTTAATTTCGGACCAAAAAAATCCCTCGCATGAAAAACACCAATTATTTCATCTAAATCTTCTTTAAAAACAGGAATTCTTGAATGCTCTTGTAAAACTTTAGAATCAATACTTTTTATTTTTGT
>CAZHFT010000044.1:0-6063 GCA_964531875.1 uncultured archaeon
AGAAAATGAAAAAGAAATTGAAACAAAAATAAAAGAAAAAGGAATTCAAACAAAAATAATAAAACTTAAAGCATACAAACCAGAAGTGTACAAGTCCTCTAAAATAAAAGAAAAAGTGAAAAATGATTTTATCTAGGCCTAAAACTTTTTCGTATTTCAAATTCAGCTAATTGTTCAATTCTTGCAGGCTCTAATTCAGGATATTCTATTATTAATCTTTCAATAATTATCTTCTTTTTTTTAATCCATTGCTTAGTAGAAAGTCTTGCTCTACCACTTTTACTTTTATGCCCTGGTTGAGCTCTCATAACCCCAGGTGCTTGAATTGTCCTTTTTGGATTTCTTGCAGACATAATAAGGATAAATTCTTTGATTTATTTAATGATTTGGTTACTATTTTTGTAAATTTAAAGAATGCCCTGTTTTTGAATAAATTTTTAATTATTTTAAAAAAAACTGTAAAAAAAGGTTTTTTATTAATCAAAAACCATAATTTGATGAATGAAAAAACTAGGTATGGTATTAGCATTAATTTTTCTTACTTCAATTTCTTGTGCAGCAGAAATATCAGATTCTTCTCAAGGATTAATTACTCATTGGAAAATGGAGTCTATCTCTGCAAATGCTGTTGTTGATTCTAGCAGTAATGGACATACTGCAACTTGTACACTAGGACAATGCCCAACTCAAACAACAGGAGTGTTTGGAAATGCTTTGCAGTTCGACGGAACAGACGACTACCTGACAATACCGTACTCGACAGAGCTCAATCCTTCAAATTATACAATATCTCTTTGGTTCATGGCAAATGATTACTCAGCAAATCAAATAATAATATCAAATCCAAAAAACCCGTATACAACCTTAAGGTATTTTTTAAGCACATTTCAGGGAAAACTCTCAGGAGGATACTACTGCGATTCGGATTGGAGAGTTATTCAATCAGAAGAACTGACTAATGAACAAGAGTATCATGGTGCATTAACTTTTGATTCAACAAACAATACAACAACACTCTATCTGAACGGACAACAATCAGCTCAAACTAATTTTCCATGTGGTCTTCCAGAAAGCACCACAAACATATCAATCGCAGCCAATTTAGAATCCTACGGTAGTGTCATTATTGACGACGTTGGAATATGGAACCGTGCTTTGAGTGCATCGGAAATATTATCACTGTCTCAAAGAGAAGCTAACGAAGAGCAATGTGCGGATTTGGTTGATGATGATGTTATTGATATTTTCGATTTGATTTTTGTTGCTTCTCGCATAGGCAATTCAGATAGCGATGCAGATTTAGATGGAGATAATATTGTAGCTGTTTCCGATTTGCTTTACCTAGTTTCTCATTTTGGCTCTACTACTTGTGATGTTTCTCCTATAGAGGAACCTGTTCCTGATTGTACTATTAATCAAGAAATTAGTTCTGAGTGTTCATGTGATGGAAGTAATTACTCAAGCGGCTATTGCTGCGCAGCAGGTTGGCAAGCAACGGACTGTGTAGAACCAACTCCAAGCTGTATTGTTGGAGAAACAATTACTGAAGAATGTATTTGCCAAGGTCAAACAGTAACTAGCGATTATTGTTGTGCAACTGGACACTCTGGTTCTGCCTGTGATTCAGGAGAAATAAATGCAGTAATAACTGCTACTAGAACAACTGGTGTAACACCAATGGCTGTATTTTTTGAAGGAACAAATTCAACTGATACAGAAGGAAGAAATCTTGAAACAAACAGCCAGCTTGATGTTGAAATAACTGAATATGCCTGGAGTTTTGGAGATGCACATGCGTACGATGTTAATCCTAACACATTCATTGGTTTCAATTCAGCTCATGTTTTTGAAGAACCAGGCACGTACAATGTAAACCTCACAATAAAAGACTCGCTTGGAAATGTTGACGCAACAACAACAAGCATCACAGTTACTTCAGGTTCTGGTAACACTTACTATGTTGATTCTGTTCTTGGAAACGATTCTTACAATGGATTATGTATGGAATCTGACGGCGAAGGTTGCGGACCATGGCAGACTTATGGTTATGTTATGAACCAAGTGAATGGAAATAGTGGAGTGCCAAGAGAAAGCAAGGTTCTTTTCAAAAGAGGACAGAGCTTCGAACAGAGTCAAATAGTAAAGTTGTTCAACATCTCGGAGATTTCATTTGGCGCTTATGGAAGCTCAGGTCTGGAAAAGCCAGAAATTATTTTTACAGGGAATACTGATGATAATGATCAAGCTGGAATGATTTATTGTGCAGGAGCTTCTGACAGTGGAAATGTAAATAAAGTTGCTTTTAGTGACATTACTTTCAATGGAAACAATAGTTCGCCTAATATTTTGAGTAATTATTCTTCTAATGATACCAGACCTTGTTCTGATTTTCTTTTCTTGAGAGCAAGCTTGATTAATAGCGTGGGAAATATTATTACTACACAAAAAACACTTGACAAGCTTTTCATCATTGACTCTGAGCTTCTTGATTCTGGCATGACCCAGCATTACGGAAAAGTTTCGCATTATGCTTTCTTGAACAGCGAAATGCTGAGAATGCCAAACAACCATGGGTTCTATCTTTCACATGCCTACAAAGGAGTAATCAGTGGAAATTATGTTAAGGGAGTTAGTGCTTGTTCGGATACAAGACATAATTTGAGGATTTCAGGATGGGTAATTGACGGAAATCCCACCAAGAATGTTCTTGTTTCAAATAATTTATTCGACGGGGAAACAGACGGGTGCTCTACATGGAACACGATACACTTGGGGCCTAATGTGGATGGCGGACATGAAATGTACAACGTGTTGTTCGAGAAAAACAAGGTCATTAACGGATCCATACTAATCAGGGTTGACGGGGGCTACAACGACCTCATTGTGAGAAACAATATTCTTGACAGCAAAATTGACTTGGGGGGGCCAATAATCAGAATTGGTAAAAACCTGTATGGAAACCATGGGGTGAAGAGAATGCTCTTTGCGAACAACACGATTATCAATAACACGCAAAACCCAAGCTTGGTTGTAACTGACCCTGATTTGGAAGGAGTAGAAATAAAGAACAACATTTTTTACACCACCAGACCGGACCGCTATGACGGATGGTGGACAAGAGGAATACAAGTAGATGAACTATACATGCTCAATGAAGTGACTATTCAGAATAATTTGTTTTACCACACAACCTTTTCGCCAGAGTGGGAATACGCATTTGTTTTGGGAACTAGCCAGTCGCCAAGGTATACTATAAGCGCTTTTGAAGAGGGATACCCTGAAACTGCATTTAATAATATCGAAACAGACCCACTGTTCACTAATTTTTCAGGCGACAATTTTGCCTTACAAGCAGGGAGCAATGCAATTGATGCTGGGGTAATCATTTCTATTATAAATGAAGATTATTCAAGCAACCCTAGACCAATAGGAACTGGTTTTGATATTGGTGCATTTGAAAGCAATTAAAAAATAAATCAACAAGGTTTTAAGAAGAATCTAATTATTTTTTTAAATGAAGATTTATTTTCCACATGAAAAACTTCGAAGCGAACAAAAGAAACTTGTTCAAGATATTATTTTAGCACTTGATTCTAAAAAAGTTCTTTTAGCTAATGCTCCAACAGGAATTGGAAAAACTGCTTCAAGTCTTGCCCCTTGTCTTTCTTATGCTCTTGCAAATAAAAAGAAAGTTTTTTTCTTAACTCCTAAAAGTTCTCAACATGAAATTGCATTAGAAACGGTTAATCAAATGAATGAAAAATTTGGATTAAGTATTAAAACAATTGATTTGGTTGGGAAAAAAAAATTGTGTATTCATCCAATGATTTCACATATGAAAATGGGTTTTTATGAGATTTGTTCAAATGCAAAAAAAAATGGACAATGTATTTATTATGATAATACAAAAGGAAAAACTGCAAAGCAAAAAATTAAATCTAATAAACTAAAAAAAGATGTGAAACAATATGGAAAAAGTTACTTTGAAATAAAACAAAGTTGTATGCTAAAAGAACTTTGCCCTTATGAAGTAACTCTTGAAATGATTAAAGATGCGAATTTTATTATTGGCGATTATTTTCATTTATTCAATGATGAAATTAGAAAAACTATTCTTGGATCATCAAAAACAAGTTTGAGTGATTGTATTTTGATTATTGATGAAGCACATAATTTGCCTACAAGAATAAGAGATATGTTGGCAACTACTTTGAAAGAAGAAGATTTGGATAATGCATTAAAAGAAGCAAGAGAAATTAAAGCAAAAAAATCAGAACTTGCATTAACTGAAATTAAAGAAGAGATAAGAACGCTGGCGGGAAAAATTCCTTTTAATCAAAAAGAAAGTTTACTTGAAACTGAATCAATGTCTATTCTTAGAAAACTGGCAAAAAAGTATGTTGAAACTATTGAAGAAGATGCAGGAATTTTTATGCAAAAAAAGAAAAAAGATTCTTCTTTTCTTTTAACTAGCGCAATTTTCCTGTACTTTTTAATTCGTGAAAAAAAACACACTTTGCATGTTGCAGAAATTGAAAGAAACTCAAGTCGACTTTCGCTTTATCCACTTGACCCTTCAGAAATAACTGAAAAAATATTTGATAAAATACACTCAGCAGTATTAATGTCAGGAACTTTAACCCCATTATCAATGTATGCAGATATTCTTGGAATAAACAACGCTGAAATGAAAGAATATTCTTCTCCTTTTCCAAAAGAAAATAGATTAAATATTTTTGTAGATAAAACAACAACAAAATATACTGAAAGAAACGAGGAACAATTTGAAAATATCGCCAGAATAATTGAAAAAGTTACATTAAAAGTGCCAGGGAATACGATTGTTTTTTTCCCATCATTTGAATTAATGAATTCTATTTCTCCAAAAATAAAAATTTCAAGAAAAATATTAATGCAAAATAGACAAATGACTCAAGATGAAAAAACAAAACTTGTAAAAGATTTTAAGCAATTGGGTAATGGCTTTGGCGGAGTTCTTCTGGCAGTATCAGGCGGGAGCATTGCTGAAGGAATGGATTTTCCAGGGGATAATTTAAAATGCGCAATTGTAATCGGAATCCCTTTTGCAAGAGTTTCTCTTCAATCTAAAGAGTTAATAAAATTTTATGATAAAAAATTCAGAAAAGGATGGGCTTATGCCTACAATGCACCTGCAATAAGTAAAGCAGTTCAAGCAGCAGGAAGAGTAATAAGAACAGAAACCGACAAAGGAGTTTGTGTTTTTTTAGATAAACGCTTTTCAGAACCCAATTATGCTAAATTTTTTCCAAAAGATTTTGAAATAAAAAAATCATTAGAACCAGAAAAATTAGTAGAAAAACTTTTTGAGGATTAAAATGGAATTCTATGTTTATTTACTTCGATGTAGGGACAATAGTCTTTATTGTGGGTATACAAAAAATTTAGATAATCGACTTGAAAAACATAATAAAGGAACTGCAAGCAAATACACTAGTAGAAGAAGACCGGTTAGACTTGTTTATTTTGAAAAACAAGAAACCATTAGTAGTGCAATGAAAAGAGAAATTCAAATAAAAAAATTTTCAAAAAAAGAAAAAGAATTATTGGTTAAAAACCAACAATTAAATCTTATCTAAAAATTCTAATCCTAATCTTACTCCAAATCCACTACCATCTTTTGGAGAATAAAATTTTGCTTCTTCAAGCATTGCTGTTCCTGCAATATCAATGTGAACAAACGGAGTTTTTTCAACAAACTTTGAAAGAAATGCTCCTGCAAAAATTGTTCCATTATTTCTACCTTTATTAATTGATTTTAAATCTGCTTTATCACTTTTAACTTCATCTAAATATTCTTCAAATAAAGGCAAAGGCCACACTCTTTCATAAGTATTTAATCCTGCTTCTACCATTAAATCTTCATATTTTTTAGAAGTAGAAATTAATCCTGCACATTTTTCTCCAAGTGCAATTAAAACTGCCCCTGTAAGCGTTGAATATTCAACAATTACTTTTGGAGAATATTTTTTGTTTCCATATGCAAGAGCGTCTGCTAAAACAAGTCTTCCTTCAGCATCAGTA
>CAZHFT010000045.1:0-6037 GCA_964531875.1 uncultured archaeon
CATTTTAGGTTCCTCCTTTTTTTTTAGATAATTTACTTTATTTTTAATTATTTTAATTCCTTTGCAATAATTGATGCTAAATCAATTTTATTACTCTCATGAGTTATGCTATTACAACTCACTATTGTTTTTGCTCCTACTTTTTTGAGTTTTTCATAAGCCCCTTCTGAAAGAATCGCATGTACACAAATACAATGAACTGCTTTTACTTTCTTTTTTAATAAGGATTTTACTGCTTCCATCATTGTATGTCCTGAACTAATGATATCATCAATGATTACAACATTTTTTCCTTTCCAATCAAGTTCCTTTGTAACTTTTATTTTTACATGTCTTGAACTAAATCTTTGTTTTAAAAAAATTGATGATTCAAATCCGATTTGGTTTGCTATTTTTTTTGCCCATTGAGAACTTTCAATATCTGGGCCAATAATAAGTGTATTTTTGCTTGAGAAGTTTTTGTTAATATATTTTGCTATTACTGTATTTGCAGTAATTTTTGTTTGTTCAATATGAAACAATTCTGATAAATCATGTACTCTATGTAAATGCGGATCAACAGTCAATAATTTATCCACGCTTTCATTAATGAGCCAAGCCATGTGTTGATTTGAAACACATTCTCCTGATTTGAATCTTTTATCCTGTCGCATGTATGCAAGGTAGGGAATTACTGCAGTTACTTTTTTTGCGCCAAGTTCTTTTACGGTTTTTGCAGTAAAAATTAATTCAAGTAAAGAATCATTTGGGTTTGGAGAAAGACTTTGTACAAGAACAACTTCTTTTCCCTTAACCTTAGTTAATAAACGAATGTGAAATTCTCCATCTGGGAATAAATTAGAAGTCACTTTTCCAAGTTTTGCTTTTGATTTTTTAGCAATGTTTTTACCTAATTTAATTGAGTTGCTCATTGGAATTACAATCATGCAATAATAATTATTTTCTTGTTATAAAAAACAATGCTATTTCGTTCAAGTTCACTACTCTCCAGTAACAATTTTTGTTATTTTTTTGGGTTTTTGGGGTATTGGTTTATATTCATTTTAGTGGGGAAGTATATTATTTCTACAGCAATTGATTGTTTTAGATACAATAGGGGTGTGTTAGTATAATGAAAAGTGTTGTTTCAAAGGCTCTTAAAAGAGCTAAAGATGAAGCTATGTTAGCTGAAAAACCTAGATTAGGTTCTAAGAAAAAAGCGGATTATGATGACGAAGCTCTTGTTAAGTTACTCGAAGAAAGTAGAGCAAGAATTCGTGTTGTTGGAGTAGGCGGTGGTGGATGTAACACTATTCAAAGAATGACCGAAGTTGGTATTCTTGGCGCTGAAACATTTGCAGTTAATACTGATGCTCAAGATTTATTAAAAGTAAAAGCTGATAGAAAAATTCTTATTGGAAGAAAACTAACTCGGGGACTTGGTTCAGGTTCTGATCCTAGTGTTGGTGAAGCTTCTGCTCAAGAATCACTTGATGAACTTGCAGATTTGCTTTCTGATGCAGATTTAGTTTTTATTACTTGTGGAATGGGTGGAGGAACCGGAACTGGTGCCGCTCCTGTTGTAGCAGAATTAGTAAAAAAAATTAAAGCTTTAACAATTGGTGTTGTAACTATGCCATTTACTGTTGAAGGAAAGAAAAGAATGGAAAATGCAATTAATGGTATTTCAAGTCTTAGACAACACGCCGATACTGTTATTGTAATCCCTAATGATAAAATTCTTGAAATTGCTCCTGATTTACCAGTTAATGCTGCATTTAAAGTTGCGGATGAAGTTTTAACTAATGCAGTTAAAGGAATAACCGAAATGATTACTAAACCAGGTTTAATCAATCTTGACTTTGCTGACCTTAGAACTATTCTTGAAAGAGGCGGAGCAGCAATGATTGGTCTTGGTGAAAGTAGTACTCAAAGTGTTGGTGCTGCTGCTGATGCTCGTGCTCTTGAAGCAGTTGAAAATGCTTTAACAAGTCCTTTGCTTGACGTAGACATTTCTAATGCAGGAAAAGCATTGATTAATGTTACTGGCGGTTCTGACATGACTCTTAGAGAAGCAGAAATGATTGTTGAAGCAGTTTCAGTAAAAATCAATTCTAATGCTCACATTATTTGGGGTGCAATGATTGACGATTCTGTTCCAAAGAACCAAATCCAAGCAATGGTTGTAATTGCTGGCGGAAAATTCCCTTATCTTGATAGTGCAGATCCAATTGATGGCGAAATAGATTTAGGCGTCCAATTCGCCGATTAACTGCGAATTACAAACAATTATTTGAAGTTCGCCAATTAGGCGAACTATAATTTCTTTTTTTTTAAATTAACTTATTTTTTCTTTTCCCTTGCGTTTTTATTTGTTTCCATTCATTTTTTTATTTGATTAAGATGGTTAATTTTGATGAGTTTAAAGAAAAAATTCAAAGTTTTTTTAGTTCAAGCATGAGAATTTTTAATGTTTCAAGAAAACCAGATAAACGAGAATATAGTACTATGACCAAAATTACCGGGCTCGGTATTTTAATAATTGGATTTATTGGATTTATGGTTAAATTAATTGTTGATGGTTTTTTGCAACTATGAATCTTAGTTTACTTTTTAAAGGTTTTCTTAGAAGATTCATTAGAATTAAACCTTATTTTTAATGTTTAAGCGGTTTTAAAAATGATTTTCACTATTCGAACTACAGTTGGTCAAGAAAGCCTTGTCGTGGATATTCTTGCACATAAAATAAAAAAAGAAGAATTGAATGTTTATTCAATTTCAGTTATCCCTGGATTAAAGGGATATGTGTTAATTGAAGCAGATAATGAAATAACTATCCAAAGAGCAATAATGAACGCCTCTCATATTAAGGGAAGAGGAATTGTTGGCGGAGAAGTTAAGATTGGTGAATTAGGCGGACTTCTTGAAGCAAAACCTTTAATGAAAAGTATTAAAGAAGGAATGAAAGTTGAATTGATTTCAGGTCCATTTAAAGGGGAAAAAGCAAAAGTTTTGAGGGTTAATGATTCTAAGGAAGAAGTTACTGTTGAGCTTTTAGAAGCAGCAGTTAAGATTCCTGTTACTATCCATGCAGAAAATATTCGGATAATTAAAGAATGATTTTTTTTAGGAAAGGAGATGAGTTTAAATGGGTGAAGTAAGCGCATTGATTGAAGGCGGTAAAGCAACTGCGGGTGCACCATTAGGTCCTGCTTTAGGTCCACTTGGAGTTAACATTGGCGAAGTTGTTGCAAAAATTAATGAAAAAACTAAAAGTTATTCTGGAATGAAAGTTCCTGTTACTGTTGAAGTAGAATCAAATGGAAGTTATGATATAATTGTTGGTTCTCCTCCTACAAGTGCACTTATTATTAAAGAACTTGGCGCAAAAAAAGGCGGAGCTAATCAAAAAACTGATGCTATTGGAAATCTTTCAATGGCTCAAGTAAAAAAACTTGCAGAACTGAAAATAGAAGCTCTTATTTCTACTAATATTTATTCTGCTGCAAGAGAAATAGTTGGCACTTGTAATTCAATGGCTGTTACTGTTGAAGGAAAAAGAGCAAAAGAAATCCAAGCTGAATTCAAAGAAGGAAAATGGGATTCTTTTTTTGGAAAAGGTTCTTCAAACAAAACTGTAGAAACCACAAAAGAACAAGTTAAAGAAATAGTTGAAGATGTGAAAGAAAAAATTGAAGAAGTTAAAGAAGATCTTAAAGTTGATGAAGTTGTTGAAAAAGTTGAAAAAGTAATTGACGTTGTTTCTGAAAAAGTTGAAGAGGCAGTAGAAGAAATAAAAGAAGTTGTTTTTGAAAAACCAATTGAAGCTAAAAAAGAAGAACCAATTGTTGAAGAAAAGAAAGAAGAAGCAGTTGTTGAAAAACCTAAAGAAGAAATTAAGAAAGAGCCAATTGTTGAAGCGAAGAAAGAGGAAACAGTTGTTGAAGATAAAAAAGAGGAAACAGTTGTTGAAGAAAAGAAACAAGAACCAATTGTTGAAGCGAAGAAAGAAGAAACAATTGTAGAAGAGTCTAAAGAAGACGCAATGGCAGAAGCACTTGAAGAAGAAATTAAAGAAGCCCCTGTTGAAGTGCCAAAAGAAGCTTCACCTAATGAAGATGCTTCAGTTAAAAAAGAATCTTACTCTCAACACATGCAAAAACTTGAAAGTCAAGTTGGGGCAAAATCATTAATTAATATTTCTGAAGATAAACCTAAAGAAAAAATCGAAACTGAAGTAGTTAAAGATGATGGAAATACAGAAATAATTAGACCAAAAAAGGAAGAAAAGTAGCTTTTTAAACCTTTTCAGAAAGAATTTAGTAGAAATAAAAGCTCTAATTTTTTGGAGCCGTTTACCAATTCGTTGGTAGGTTTTTAATATGAATGAAAAAGATTTCAAAAAAGCATTGGATTATGCTCGTGGACTTAGTAAAAAAAGAAAGTTTGAGCAATCTGTTGAATTAATCCTTAATTTTAAAGGAATTGATTTCAAAAAAGCAGATAATCGAATTGATATTGATGTTAAATTACCTTATGCTACTGGAAAGCAAGGTAATGCTAAAGTGCTTGTTTTTGCTAAGGATAAACTTTTTGCTTCAGAAGTAAAAGGCATTGTTGCAAAAGTAATAATGGATACTGAAATTCCTAATTTAAAGAAAAAAGATGTTGACGCTTTAATTAAAGAATATAATATTTTTCTTGCAGAAGGTCCTGCAATTCTTAGTGTTGGAAAATACATTGGACAACAATTAGCGCCTAAAGGAAGGATGCCTAAACCCGTTCAAAATACTGTGCAAAGTGTTGAACAAGCATTGAAAACAGTTAGTACTTTTACAAAAATAACTAATAAAAAAGGAAAATTCATGCCTGTTGCGCATGTAATGGTTGGAAAAGAAAATTCAAAAGAAGAAGAATTACTTGCAAATATACTGGCAGTTTATAATCCTCTTATTGAAGCTCTTCCAAACAAAGAAGGAAACATGAAATCAGTTATTTTAAAATTTTCAATGGGTAAACCAATTAAAGTTGGTGAAAATTATGATTCTATTAAAGCAAAAGTAAAAGAGGAGGCTAAATAATGACTTCTCATACTTTGCCTTGGAAAGAAAAGCAATTAGCTGAAATTAAAGAACTTGCTTCAAAATACCCAGTTATTGCAGTTGCTGATATTAGCATGTATCCTGCGGCTCTTTTTCAAAAAGTAAGAAAAAAACTTCATGGAAAAGCAGTTGTAAAAGTTTCAAAAACAAGAATAATTAAAAAAGCCCTTTCAGAGGATTCAAGAATAAAGGTTCTAACTGATTTTGCTAAAGAAAATTGTGCTTTAATTTTTACTGAAATGAATCCTTTTGAATTATTTTCTTTCTTAAAAAAGAACAAGGGAAAAGTTTTTGCAAAAGAAGGTTCAATTGCTGAAAGCGATATTGTTATTCCTGCAGGCGATACTGGTTTGCCTCCTGGTCCAGCTTTGAGCGATCTTAAAGCAGCAGGATTAAAAGTAGCAGTTAAAGGTCCAACTATTTCAATAGTGAATGATAAAGTTGTTACTAAAGCAGGAGAACCTGTTAATGGAGCTGTTGCAGGAACTCTTTCAAAACTTAATATTAAACCATTTAAAGTAGGTTTGAAAATAGTTACTGTGCTTGAAGGTACACAATTATTTAATGCAGATGTTCTTGACATTAACATTGATGAAGTTTTTTCAAACTTTGTTTCTGCTCATAAAAAAGCATTTAATCTTGCAATGAATGCAGTAATATTTACTACTGAAACAACAGAATTACTTGTGGCAAAAGCTTTCAATAATGCAAAAGCAGTTGCTATTGAAGGAAATATTCTTAATTCAGTTACTGTTGGAAATCTTCTTTCAAAGGCTAATGCACAAGCAAGTGTATTAAAACCTTTAATTAAAGAGGAAGCAAAAGAAGCTTCTAAAGAAGAAAAAAAAGAAGAAACTTCTGTTGAAGAAACTTCTAAAACCACAGAAACTCCTGAAAGTCCGGTAGAGGAAAAAAAGGAAGATAATGTGGAGGGCGCTTGATTTTTCTTATCAAGA
>CAZHFT010000046.1:0-5999 GCA_964531875.1 uncultured archaeon
TCCTTTGCTTATTTGCGGAAAACATTTTCAATCTACTAATCAATTTAATTTATTCAAATCAAAAATACCTTCTTTTGAATTATTCGATTCAATTGAACCAAATCCTTCAGTTGATTCGGTCAATTCTGCGGCTAAATTATTAAATAAAAAAAATTGTGATTGTGTAATTGGGATTGGTGGGGGAAGTGTTTTAGATGCTTCGAAAGTTGTTGCAGTAATGAATGGTTTTGAAAATTCTTGTGAAGATTTTTATTCTTCTTTTAATTCTATAAAAAAAACAGTTCCTTTTTTTGCTTTACCAACTACTTCAGGCACGGGAAGCGAAATAACAAAGTATTCTGTTCTTACTTTACCTTCTAAAATAAAGAAAACTTTGCGTTCTGAAAAGCTTTATGCAAAAATCGCGATTATTGATCCTGAATTAACTTATTCAATGTCCTCTTCTTTAACTGCGACTACTGGTTTAGATGCTTTTTGTCAAGCAATTGAAAGTTATTGGGCTGTTAATTCAACTACTCAAACTAAAGCTCATGCAAAAGAAGCAATTCAATTAGCATTTTTTTCTCTTGCAAAAGCAGTTAATTTTCCTGAGGTTTCTTCGCGACAGAAAATGGCTCTCGCGTCGATTACTGCGGCTAAAGCATTTGATTATACTGGGACTACTGCTTGCCATTCAATTTCTTATGCTTTTACTCAAATGCATGGCTTAGCTCATGGGTTCTCGGTTGCACTTACTCTTCCTTGGTTTTTAGAGTTTTATTCAAAAGTGCGCGAAAAAGAATGTTTAGAAATTTGTTCTTTTATTGGGGCAGATAGTATTACGGAAGGAAGAAAAAAAATAGTTTCTTTAATGAAAGAAGTTAATGCACCTATTTCGTTGAGGGAAATTGGTTGTGAAAAAAAAGATTTTAAAAAAATCATTTCTCAAAGTCTTTCTCAAAAACCAAATAATCCTCGACAACATACTGCAAAAGACCTTCAATTAATGCTTGAAGAAATTTTTTAAGAAATAATTTTGTATGCTTTTCCTATAATGTAAATCGAACCAGTTATTAGCACAAGGTCTTTTTTTCTTGCTAATTTTAATGCCTTAGTAATAGCGATTTTTTCACTGTTACAAACTTCTCCCATCCCGAGTATTTTTTGTAATTTTTCTGGGGTTTCAGCTCTAAACGAATCTGATTGAGTTAAAAAAACATGATTTGCTTTTGAAAGAATTTTTTTTGCAGAAATAATTTGTTTGTCTTTCATTGTTCCAAAAACAACGAATAAATTTTCATATTCAAATAATGAAAGAGCATCTTCGAGTGTTTTCCATCCTGCTGAATTATGTGCTGAATCAAGTAACACTATTGGTTTTTCTTTTATTTTTTGAAGTCTGCCTCTCCAAATTGTTTTTTCTAATCCTTTTCTAATGTTTTTTTCTGAAATTTTAATTTCTTTTTTTTGTAATGCGATTACGGTTGTTATTGCAAGTGAAGCGTTTTCACATTGGTATTTTCCAAGCATTTTAATTTTTAATTTTTCAATTTTTTTTGGTGAAAGTAAGTCAAAAATTTGTTCTTCTTTGTTAGATTTTTTTATTTTAAATGCAGGAGAAAGTATTTCGCATTTTTTTTCTTTTGCTTTTTTTTGTACGGTTTTGAATCCTTTATTTTTTTTAGAAATTATTACTATTGATTTTTTTTTGATTATCTCTGCTTTTTCATAAGAAATTTTTTCGATAGTTTCTCCAAGAAATTGGGTGTGTTCAAGGGAAATAGGAGTTATTACTGAAATAATTCCTGGAAGAATATTTGTCGCATCTAATCGTCCTCCTAATCCTGCTTCGGCCACAAGAAAATCAATTTTTTGGGTTAAAAAATATTTAATGGCAATTGCAGTGATTATTTCAAAATAATTCGCCTTTAAATTATTTTTTTTTAATAGTTTTTTAAAAAAAGTAGTTAGTTTTGCAAAGTCTTCTGTTGAAATCTTTTTATTGTTTATTTGTATTCTCTCGGTTGGTTCAACTAGGTGTGGAGAGGTATATAATCCTGTTTTGTATTTTCCTTCTTGTAATATGTTTGCAATAAATACTGCAGTTGAACCTTTTCCATTACTTCCTACAATATGAATTGTTTTTAATTTTTCAATTTTTAAGTTTGCTAATTTAACTATTTTTTTAATTTTTTTTAAGTCAAAATTATCCATTGCAAAATGTTGTTGATTTAACCATTTTTGAGATGTTTTATAATCCATTATAACCAGTATAGTATTCATCTTCAAACACATTAATTAATTGTTTGAAGCTTATTTTTTTATGGTTAAAAAAGCAGTAATTGTTTGTAATGGCGAAATCAAAACAACTTCGTTATATTCGCTTATTTCACCTAGCGATTTTATTATTGCTGTTGATGGCGGAGCAAATAAGTTACTTAAAACAAAATTTAAACCAAATTTTATTATTGGGGACATGGACTCCATTTCAAAAAATGCTTTAAAAAAATTTAGGCAAGTCGAAACAGAAGTTTTTCCACGCGAAAAAGATTTGCTTGATTTAGAACTTGCATTAAATTATTGTATCAAAAATAAATTCAAAGAAATTTTAATTCTTGGAGCAATTGGTTCAAGAGTAGATATGACTTTAACAAATGTTTTTTCACTTCTTCAAATTCCGCAAAAAATCAAAGCAAAAATAATTCATGAAAATCAAGAAATTTATTTAGTTCCAAAAAAATTAGTTATTGAAGGAACTCCAGGAGAAACGATTTCTCTTTTTCCAATTAATGGAAAAGTAAAAGGTTTAACTCTAAAAGGATTCAAATATGAACTTGAAAATTATTCTTTACCTTTTGGAATTGGAAAAGGGTTAAGTAATGTCTTTAAAAATAAAAAAGTTTCAATTTCGTTCAAAGACGGATTATTGCTGTGTGTTCATTTTCGTAAATGGTTTTGATTATTAAGTGTTTCATTTTTCACTTTTATATGGGTGATTTAATTTGAAAAAAATTATTAGTATATTATTTATTTCAATTTTTTTATTTGGTTGTGTTCAACAGGAACAAAGCGAAAATAATTTGACTATTTACACTTATGATTCAATGGTTTCAGAGTATGGTTTAGGCCCTAAAGTAATTTCGAAGTTTGAAGAACAATGTAATTGTAAAGTTAATTTGCTTTCTAAAGGTGATGCGGGACAAGTTTTAACCGCAATTATTTTAGAAAAAGATTCTCCAAAAGCAGATGTTGTTATTGGTATTGATAATAGTTTAGTTTCAAATGCAATTGATACAGGATTATTTGAACAATTTACTCCTAATAATATCGAAATTGTTCCTGAAAATTTGCGATTTGATAAAGAGGGATATTTTACTCCTTTTGATTATGGTTTTTTTGCATTTGTTTATGATTCAAAAAAATTAGATTTGGATTTTAAAAATTTTAATTCTCTGTTAGATTCAAAATTAAGAAACAGCGTGGTAATACAAAACCCAAGAACATCTTCTCCTGGGCTAGGTTTGTTACTTTGGAGTGTAAGTGTTTATGGTGATCCAGGGTATAAGGATTTTTGGAAGGAGTTCAAACCAAATATTTTAACAGTAACTACTGGGTGGGATGAGTCTGCAGGATTATTTAGTGTGGGAGAAACCCCAATTTATTTAAGCTATGCAACATCGCCTCCTTATTACGTTGAATTTGAAGACATTAATTATTTTATTGCAGCTAATTTTTCAGAAGGGCATTATATTCAAATAGAATCAATGGCAATTGTAAAAGGAACAAAGAATAGACTACTTGCTGAAGAATTCATTGAATTTTCTTTGGAAAAAGAATTTCAAAAAGAAATTCCATTTACTCAATTCATGTTTCCAATAAACCAAAGTGTTTCTTTGCCTGATGCGTTTGATTATGCAGTGCATCCAACTAAACAATTAGAATTATCTTCTAACCTTGTTAAAGAAAAACAAGAGGAATGGATTTCAGAATGGGAAAAAATAATGGTTTCGGGATAATTGCAAAAGTAATTCTTTTGCTTTTTGGAGTGGTATTTTTCTTTTATCCTTTGGCAGTATTATTTTTTAGAACAATTTTTTTAACGCTAAATTTTTCTTTATTTTTAGAAATAATTAGTGCAAATTCTCATTTAATTTGGAATTCTTTTTATCAAGCAGGGGTATCAACTTTTTTTTCAGTTTTAATTGGAGTGCCTGCAGCATATTTACTTGTTAAAAGAGATTTTTTTGGAAAAAAAATACTAAAAGCATTTTCATATATTCCATTTGTTTTTCCTTCAATTTTAGTAGTTATTTCTTTTGTAATAATTTTTGGAAATAATGGTTGGATTAATTCTTTTTTAAAATCATTTTTTGGTTTAGGACACATCCAATTCATTTATGGATTTCAAGGAATAATTCTTGCGCATGCGTTTTATAATTTTCCAATAATAATGCATTTTGTTTCAATTGCATTTGAAAATCTTGATGTTTCTATGAAAGAAGCAGCAAGAACCCTTGGCGCAAATAAACTACAAGTTTTTTTCAAAATTACTTTACCTCAAATAATGCCTTCTTTATTGTCTGGGGCTTTGTTGGTTTTTATTTATTGTTTTATGAGTTTTGCTATTGTTCTTTCTTTTGGGGGAGTGCAGTTTTCTACTTTGGAAGTTGAAATTTATAGGCAAATATCCAGAAATCTTAATTTTACTGTGGGTTCAGTTCTTGCATTGGTTCAATTTTTTATTCTTCTTGTTGTTGCATTTATTTTTCATTATTTTTCCTCTAAAAAAATAATTACTACTAAAAAATATTTTGAAAAAGCAAAAAAATTAAATCCTTTTTCAGTAAGGGGGTTCATTGAGGTTAGTTTTCTTATTTTATTATTCGCATTTATTTTTCTTCCATTACTTTCATTAATTTTATTTGCATTTTTTGATTTTTCAAATATGCAATTTACGTTTTCTTCTTTTGAAAAAATATTTTTATCAAATCAAAGTGGTTTAGGTGTGAGTGCCATTAGTTCTATAGGGTATAGTTTGTTTCTTGCATTTTTTTCAGCAGCAGTTGCTACTTTAATTGCATTAATTGCGGCGTTTAGGAAAAATCAAAGTTTTATTATTGCTACTTTTGTAAGTTCAACTATTGCAATTTCAATAATGACTTTGGGTTTGGGTTATTATTTAGGTTTTGGTTCGGGAAATTTAATCATCATTGGTTTTGGACACGCGATTCTTGCTTTTCCTTTTGCTTATAGAATAATAAAAAATTCTTTGAACCGAATTGACGTGGAATGTATTGAAGTAGCTCATACTCTGGGAGCTAATAATTTTCAAGTTTTTAAATTTGTTCAATTTCCTCGAATAAAAAAAGCAATCTTTGGTTCTATTGCTTTTTCTTTTGCAATATCTCTTGCAGAATTAGGGCTTGTTCTTTTATTGTACGATGGGGTTTTTGCAACAATGCCGGTTTATGTTTATCGTTTGTTATCTACTTTTGATTTACATGCTGCAGCGGCTATGGGGGTACTTCTCATTTCCATTAGCTTTTTGTGTTTTTATACGGTTGAATATTTTTCAGATTTTGAGGTGGTGGTTTAATGGATTTAAAATTAGAAAAAATTTCAATTAGTTATTCTGATTGGAAAATGGAAAATCTTTCTTTTTTTGTTAAATCTGGTTCTTTCACTTCTATTGTTGGACCAAGTGGTTCTGGAAAAACTACTTTATTAAGACTAATTGCAGGAATTGAGAAACAAGATGCAGGCAAGATTTTTTTTGGAAAAAAAGAAGTAACTTTTAAACCAGCTGAAGAAAGAAATATCGGTTTTGTGTTTCAAAACGATTCTTTGTTTAGTCATTTGAATGTTTATGAAAATATTGCGTTTGGTTTGAAAATAAAAAAAGAAAAAAACATTTTTGAAAAAGTAAAAGCGGTTCTTGCAATTGTTCAACTTACGGGTTTTGAAAAACGAAACGTAACTGAACTTAGTGGGGGCGTAAAAAAACGAGTTGCTATTGCCAG
>CAZHFT010000047.1:0-5906 GCA_964531875.1 uncultured archaeon
ACATAACCTTGTAATTCATTAAGAATAACTCCTGCTTCGACTTCAATGGTTTTTTTTGAATAATTTTTTCAATATCAATTACTTTTCCTTTAGGGGCAATTTTTTTTAGTGGGGCTTCTTTAGAAATCTGTTTTTTTGCTTCTTGGGGAATTGTTTCTTTTATTGGGTCTTTAGATAGTGGTTTTTTTAATTCTTTTTTAGTTTCTGGGGCAATTTCTTTTTTTGAAAATTCTTCTTTTGGCTTTTCAGTTTTGGGAGAAATTCCCTTTTTTTTGTCCTTTATTTTGCTGAACAAATCATCCATATAATTAGGCATAGAATTCGCATTAATCAAGGATTTTAGTTAATATAAATCTTACTTTATTAACAAAAAATGGTTTTAAAAAAAGTAAAAATTTGCGGAAAATTATTTTTTTTCCGCAATTTCTTTTAATAATCGTTTAACAAAGTCTTCTTTTTTTATTCCAAATTCAACTTTGCCTTTTCTATCTCTTACTGCAACAGTATTTACGTGTTCTTCTTTTTCTCCAACATTTATTATGTATGGGACTTTTTCAAGTTGTGCATTTCTTATTCTGTAAGAAACAGTTTCTGTTTTACAATCAATTTCGCTTCTAATGTTTGCTTCAAGTAATTCTGAATTAAGTTTTTCAGCGTAGTCCTTAAATTTTTCACTTATTGGAATAATTTTTACTTGTAAAGGAGATAACCAAAGTGGAAAAACTCCTGCGTAGTGTTCGGTTAGTATTCCTATAAATCTTTCAAGTGAACCAAATACTACTCTGTGAAGCATTACTGGTCTTTGTTGTTTGTCTTCTTTGTCAATGTAGGTTAAATCAAATTTTTCAGGCATTGCGAAGTCAAGTTGTATTGTCGCGCATTGCCAGTTTCTGCCTAAAGAATCTTTAATATGAAAATCTATTTTTGGACCGTAGAATGCTCCGTCTCCGGGATTTATTTTGTATTCTAATCCTTTTTCTTCTAATGCGCTTTTTAATGAATTTTCTGCGTTGTCCCAGATTTCTTGACTGCCCATTGCGTCTTCCGGTTTAGTGCTTAGTTCCATTTTGTAACTAAAACCAAATGTGCTGTAAATCTTGTCAATTAAATTAATTACTCCCTGCACTTCAGAGTTTATTTGTTCAGGCATACAAAAGATATGCGCATCATCCTGAGTAAATTTTCTTACTCTGAACAAGCCGTTTAGTACTCCGCTTAGTTCATGTCGGTGTACTGTTCCTACTTCTCCGACTCTCAGTGGAAAGTCCCTGTAAGAGTATCGCTTAGTTTTGTAAACAAGCATTCCGCCTGGACAATTCATTGGTTTGATTGCGTAATCTGCTTCATCAATTTTTGTGAAGTACATGTTTTCTTTGTAATGATCCCAGTGTCCTGATTGTACCCATAGTTCTTTTTTCAAAATTACTGGAGTATTTACTTCCCCGTAACCTGCTTTTAGGTGTTCATGTCTCCAGAATTCCATGAGCTGATTCCATATAACCATTCCTTTTGGATGAAAGAAAGCGCATCCTGGTGATTCTTCATGCATTGAAAACAAGTCAAGTTCTTTTCCAAGTTTTAAATGATTTCTTTTTTCTGCTTCTTCTTTTTGAGTAGAATATTCTTCCATTAGTTCTTTTTTTGGAAAGCTTATTCCATAAAGTCGTTGTAAGGATTCTCTTTTAGCATCTGCTCGCCAGTAGGCTGAAGATGTTTTCACAATTTTTATTGCTTTAATTCTTGATGTGTAATCAATGTGTGGGCCTTTGCATAAATCAGCGAAGTTTCCAGTAGTATAAATAGATATTTTTTCATTTTCAGGAAGCGCATTTATTAGTTCTGTTTTGTATTTGTTATCTTTGAATAAGTCTAATGCTTCTTTTTTTGAAATTTCTTTTCTTTCAAATCTTTGATTTTTCTTTACAAGTTCTTTCATTTTTTCATTTATTTTTTCGAAGTCGTTTGGAGTAAATGGGGTTTTTACATCAAAATCATAGTAAAATCCTTCTTCTATTGCTGGGCCGATTGTGGTTTTTGTGTCTGGATAAAGCTCCATTATTGCTGCCGCCATTAAGTGTGCGGACGAATGCCAAAATTGTTCTTGTTCTTCTTTTTTACTCCAGTCTATAGCCATTAAAAAACGCCTCCAGTTGAATTAGATTAAGAAATAAATAATAATGTTTACAATAACGAAAAGTAGTGGTTATTCTATTTTTGAAGGGTTTGACAACACCCTCTTTTTAGTGAAATCATTTAACAATTAAGTTGCGTTACTTTTTTTAATAGATTTATGGTGAGGGGGTGGGAGCAGTTAACTAAGATTAAATGATTTTTTTAGGCCTGCACAGTTATACCCTAATTTTTCAAAGTAAACAACAAGTCTTTCTAATTGTTCAGGGGTATGTGTTCTTTGTTCGAATCTTAATTTGTGTTCAAATAAAAACAATTCTTTAAATAAAGTCAATGTCATTATTCCTTTAGGGTGCATTTTTGTGACTTTTTCTCTGGGCTTTTTGCGAAAAATAACCATTTATACCGCTCCCTGTTATATTATAAAAAACAATTTTGTTTTTATTTTGATCCCTGAAAAATTTAATTAGTTCTAATTCTTCATTAGTCATTTTTTGGGGTTTCTCAAGTCAGTTGTATTATAACCGTTTGATTTTAACCATTCAACAACTGATTTTTTCTGATTTTATTAATAAAATTTAAGTTTGGTAAGAACGTATTGCGTTTTTCCTCGTCTTATCCGTCCATTTCTCTAAGAACACCCTTAATATTTATGTCTACTAATTTAAAAAATTCAGCAAAATTATAACCGCCAGCTCTTAAGGTTTCAATAATCTTAATTTGATGTTCTCTGCTCAATTTACTCCAACCCGTAATCTCAATATTAGCATGTTTAAATGCTTTTCTATATGTTTCGTAATTCATCATCTGCAATTCTTTAGGCGGTTCTTGATGTACGATAACTGGTTTTTTTCCAGCTCTCCCAGCTTTTCCGGAATCCGCATGAACCGTTGTTCGCTCTGTTGTTTTTGCTCTTCTGGCCCGCCTTTTTTCCGCTCCCGGATCCACACATTTTGACGCTCTTGGACCCCTCCTAGTTTTAGTGCCAGTTTTACTAGGTGGTTGGGTTCTCAAATTCCTTTCTGTTCTTTTTGCCCTTGGTAAGTTTTTTTTCCTCGGTTGAACCAGACGAGTACGTGCCTGAACCGAAGCAGATTTTGGGCTAAACCAGTTTTTTGCTCTTACCAATGCGTTCATAATTCTTTTTCTCATATTTTGACCGACCTCTATGTTCTTCTTACGCTTCGTTCCTGCATATAGAAAAACCCATCTCTTGGTATATAAATTATTGGTTCTAATGCCATATAATCAAAAATCCTTTTCTAGTATATTTAAGTTATGCCTACTCCGTTGAATGCAGTTACCCCTTCTCCTGAAATATGCGTTAAGTGTAAAGGTAGAAAGTGGTGTGGAAAGAATTGTGTTATTCTGGAGAGATTTGAAAAAAAACAAAAAATAATTTCTCTTGTTTCTTCTAAAGATTTACAATCTCAATCTCCTCCGGGAGTTTTTGTTTCTTGGGGAGGTTATCCAAAAGTTGGTTTGTCTCCAATGGCTCCTGCAGTAGAACTTGAAAATAATGATGCTTGGATTACTGATGATACTGATAAATGGTTTGGTTTACCTTCTGAAGAAATAATTTCCTTTAGAGAATCTTTAGTAAGAGGAAACATGGGGTTTAGAGTAGATGAAGCAAAAAACCCAAGTTATGTTCTTAGTGAAATTCAAGAATCCTTAATGGCTACTAAACCAGTGGATATTGAAATGCAATTAAAGAACACTCCTAAATCAAGAGGGCTTTCTTTTTCTGATTTTCATGCACCCATGGGTCCACAAGCTGAATTAAAAAAATTTTCAATGACTGAAAATCCTGCGATTAATCCTAAAATTGATTATCTTGTAAGTGATACTGATGCTAAATCTCTTGATGCGATGATTGAACTTTTCAAAAGTAATGTTGGGGTTAATCAGTTACACAAAATTTTGAGTGCTGGAATGCTTGGAATCGGAAAAAAAAGAAAACTTGTTCCCACAAGATGGAGTATTACTGCGGTTGATACTAATTTGTCTAAACATTTTATTGAAGAAAAAATAAAGCATTTTCCTCAAATTCAAGATTATAGAGTTTTCTTTTCAAATTATTTAGAAAACTATTTTTGGATTATTCTTTTTCCTCGGGAATGGGGGTTTGAATTAATGGAAGCTTGGAAACCTGGGTCTTCTTGGAATGTTGAATCAAAAGAAACTACATTTACTCAGGATCATGAATTTTATAAAGGTAGAAAAACGTATGCTGAAAATACTGCTGGAGGTTATTATGCTACTAGAATAGCGATTACTGAATATTTATTAAAACAAAAAAAACAAGCTTCTGCAGTTGTTTTTAGAGAAATTGCTGATGCAGGTACTCCTAGTCTTGGGGTATGGAAAGTAAGAGAAACCGTAAGAGATGCTTTAAAGAAAAAACCAATTTCATTTTATGAGCTTGATTTAGCGTTAAAGTACATTGAACAAAAATTAACTATTCCTCTTTCTCAGTGGCAAAAAAAATCAGTTCTTTTGAATCAATTAAAAAAACAAAGAAGAATTTTTGATTTTATTTAAAAAAATTCATTTTTTATATTTCATGAATTGTGCAAGTAGTGCTTCCAATTGAATTCTTTCGTTTGCGCCTTCAACTAATCTAAAATTGTATTCTCCAATGGTGTCTATTAAATCAATTTTTGTGCTATTGGAAATTTCTTCTTCAGGCATTGCAATCATTTCTCGGTGTAATTGTAAAATAATGTCTTCGCCACTCATTCCATATTCATAAATTAAAGCATCAAGTGCTTTTCTTGATTCTAAAAATTTTCCGTCTAATGCAAGTTTTATCATTTGTTTTATTTCATCAGGTCTTGCCTTTGAACTAACTTCATAAATAGTTTTTTCTTTTATTTTTTCTCCCATTGATGCTCCTGCTTGTAAAACATTAATTGCTTTTCTCATGTCCCCATCACAAACATACACTATTGCATCAAGTGCTTTTTTCTTTTCTTCTATTTTTTCAATTTTCATTATTTCTTTTATTTTTTATTTGACGTCATTTGGATTAAGTTGATTAAATCTAAATACTACACATCTTGATTGGATTGGTTCAATTATTTTGCTTGAATAATTACAACTTAAAATAAATCTACAAGTTCTAGCATATTTTTCCATTGTTCGTCTTAGTGCTTGTTGTGCATCAGTAGTTAGTGCATCACTTTCATCTAAAAAAATTATTTTAAAACCAAAGTCAAATGCAAGTGTTCTTGCAAAATTTTTTATTGTGTTTCTTACAACGTCTATTCCTCTTTCATCAGAGGCATTTAATTCAAGAAAATTTTGAGAAAAACTATCTTTGAAAAATTCTTTTGCGAGAGCAACTGAACAAGAAGTTTTTCCTATTCCTGCTTGTCCTGAAAATAATAAGTTTGGTAATGTGTTATTTTGAACATAACTGTTTAGGCGTTTGAGAATATCTTTTTGTCCAACCACTTCACTTAATGTTTTGGGCCTATATTTTTCAATCCAAGGTAGCTCTGTTCGATGTTCCATAAAAAGTAATGAAATCATAATAGTTTTAAACCGATTGTGATTCTTTTATTAGGTTAGAATGGATTCAAAAACACTAAAAGTTTTGTTTATTTTCATATTATCTTATTTTGTAATGTTTATTTTGAGCATTATTTCGCCTTTGAATGATATGAATTTTTTTGCAGGTTTTGATAAATTAGATTATTCTTTGCTTTTATTGCCTATAGTGGGCTTTTTCTGCATTTATTTGCTTATCCCTTGGTTAAAAAAAGAACTCG
>CAZHFT010000048.1:0-5734 GCA_964531875.1 uncultured archaeon
TTCTTTACTTAGGAAGATGGCAACTTTCTACCCCTCTTATTGCTTTTATTCTTTCAATTTTTAGTGGAGTTGAAGGAGTTATTCTTGCTAATTTTATTGGCGGATTAATTTTCTTTTGGTTAGATAAAAAAATTCTTGAAGAAAAAAAAGACAAACTTTTACAAAAATATTTGATGTATCTTTTTAGGTGGCAATTAACAAGTATTACGCTTTATCCGGTTACTCAAGTTCTTGGAGAAGGTCTTTTTGGCGTGATTATTGCGCAGATTATTGGTGGATTGATTTTTTTCTGGGTTGACCGATGGATTTTTACTGGAAAAACAGTTCCTATTTTTTGGGAAGTAAAAGAAAATATTATTTGTGTTGATTGTAAACAAGAAACTGTTCGTGGTTATCGGATAGTTAAAGCAATTGATTATGATAGAACAAAGGATAATTTGCCTGAATTTAGATGCGAAGCTTGTTCAATAAAAAAAACAAATAAGCTTCGTGAACGAGGAGTTCAGGTTTAAGGGAGTGTGATTAAGTTGGGTAAAAAACCGCCAGAATTAAGAGTAATAAAAAGGAGAAAGAGAAAACCACTCCTTTCGAATAGTCAATTAATGATAAATCGTTCAAATCTTGCGTTGAGACGTTATAATAAATATTTTGAACAAGCTAGTAAAGTACCCGGACTTTCACTTTCAGCGCAAGCAGAAATTGCCAATGTTCAAAAAAATTTAAGAAACGCAGAAACTTCTTTTAGAACAAATGCTGATTTTGGTGCTGGAATTAGTGCTATAGAACTTGCATTTGGAAGAGCAATGGAAACAGCATTAGCATTAGAAGAAAAAAATCCAAGTCTTAAAGGCCTTTTTTTAAAAGTAAAAAAAGAGGTTAAGTAAGCGCTTCTCTCACTGCAAAATAAGCCGGTTTTGGATTGTAATTTGAGTCAAATAAACAAGACGCGTCATAACCAGGTTTTACGATTGGTATCCACGAGTACTTGTCAGTAAAACACCATACAATTATTCCATCACAGTTGCTTGATTCTAGACAAGTTTCTACAATGTCTTTATAGACTTGTGCTTGTTGTTCAAGTTCTTCTTCTGTAATTCCACCTTCTGTATTGATTCCTATTTCAAGTTCGGTTATTGCAACCCTTAATCCCATCGACTTCAGCTGGGAAAACTTTTGTTTCAAATCTTCCTTGGTAGGAGCCCAGTCAATAGTAGTATGCATTTGGAAACCTAATCCGTCCACGGGAGTGCCTCTTGCCAAGAGGTCTTCAAGCATCAATATAGTTTGTTGGTATTTTAGTTCGCTCCACCAATGTTGAGTAAAATCACTGTAAGCCCCACCTGCTATTCCAAAATCATTGTAGTAAAGTTTTACATTCGGGTCTGCTTCGTTTGCCCATTCAAAAGATTTTTTCATATAATCAGGAACGTTTATCCAAAGATTAGCTGGGTTTCCGTCAAATTCATCTGATTCACAGTATTTTTCCCCTCTCAAATTGAAGCTCGTTGTAGTAAAACCTATTTCTGGGTTTCCTGTATAATCAGCGCATCCGGAAATAATCTCGTTTGCAACATTCCACACAGGGATTTTTCCAGGGTAATTATTTTTGAAGTGGCCTACAACAGTTTTTACATGATTTTCCAGTATTGCTTCAAGTTCTTCCGGGGTTTCAGGCTCTTCATCAAGAAGAAAATCTGATAACATTGGTTTGTAGTGCCATACTAGGTGATCTCCATAAACCAGCATTTCGTTATTCGAAGCAAAATCTATTATTGCATCTGCTTCCGAAAAAGTAAATACTCCTTCTTCTGGTTGAAGTGGTTTGAAAAGAAGAGCAGCTCCCGGAGGAGTAATATTAAATTCGCGCGTGAGAACTTCAGTATAATCCTGTTCAGTTTCATGACGAGGGTGTGCGACCATGGCTCCAAACCAAATTCCTTTTGAATCCGCAAGATCTCTCAAAGCTAAACAATCATTATCGTTTCCAGCATAACAAGTACTAGGACATATGCCGTCATTATTTGCACAAGAAACTGTTTCTTCATTTAAACATGAAGCAATGCATTCTCCTGGGTTACTGCAAGTGTCTATTGTGTTAGGGTTTGAATCATCACAATCCAAATTCACAATGCACGTTGGAGCAATACAATTATTTTCGCATTCAATCAATGGGAGTTCACAGATAATCTCGGTTTCTGGGTTTATTTGTATTAAATCACTGTATAAATCGCTTGTGACATCTGTAGAATTGCTTAAATCCTGACTTGTGAAAAGCAGTAAGGAAACTCCTAGTACTGTAATTAAAACAGCGCCTCCGAGTATGAGTAGGTATTCTAGAGCTCCTTGGCCAAGTTTATTATTTTTCTTTTTCAAATCAAACACATTTTAGGGTAGGTGGTTGGGGGGATTTTTTTTTAAGAAGGGGTAGTTTTGTAAGCGGGCTTTCAATAATAGAGTATCCTTCTGGAAGCGTTATTGGTTTTTTTGGTTCTTTACTAAAGAAAAAAAGAGTTCTTCCATTTTTTGCAAGAGTGGAATTCAAAAAATATTTTGTTCCTTTACTGTTAATATGTTCATATCCCATGATTAAATAAATGAAAAAGAGTTATTTAAAAGTATTCTATAATAAGTAATAATTATGACTAAAGAAGAGTATTTTGAGAAATTTGAACAAATTGTAAAGTCATTTTCAAATAAAGACAAAATTGCAGTGGTGCATGACCTTGATGCGGATGGTATTTGTTCTGGGGTAATTGCGTTTAATGCAATTAAATTTTTAAGGAAAAAAAAGCCTGATTTAGTAATAACTCAATTTAAAAAAATTCCTTATTTTCTTTCAGAGACAATTGAACTTTTAAAAAAACATAAAATAAATAAAATTGTCGTGGTGGACATGGCTCTTGATCAAAATCAAGATTCAATTAAACAAGCTGAAGAATTTGCTGAAATACTTGTCATTGATCATCATTCAGATTATAATTATCCAAAAAATGATAAAACCTTTATTATTAAAGCTCAATTTGTAAATGAAATTGATCCAAGTAAATATCCTGCAGCAAAACTTGTTTTTGATTTATTTTCTCGGGTAGTTGATTTGGAAAAAATTTCTTGGATTGCTTGTGTTGGGTTAATTGGAGATAATCAATTAGAACAGTGGCGTGATTTTGTTGAAGAAAGTGCCAAATTAAATTTTTCAAGCATAACTGAATTTGAAAAAATTACTCATATTATTTCATCAGTTGAAGTTCTTGAACCAAAAAAATTAAATGAATTGCTTTTATTTATTACTAATTCTTCGACGCCTAAAGAAGTTTTAAACTCAAAGTATTATAAGTTTGTTAAAGAACTTGATTTACAAATTGAAGATGTAATTAATAAATTTCACAATTCAAAAGAAACTTATCCCGAAATTGAATTAGTTTGGTTCGAATTTAAAGCAAATAATAATTTAAAATCTGCAGTAATTAATAGAGTTAGTAATGAGTTATTTCCAAAGTTAACTGTTATTTTTCTTCAAGATAAAGGAGATGATTTTTTTTGGATTTCTGCAAGACGGCAAGATTTTAAAGTGCAAGTTAATACTCTTCTTGAAGATGCAGTAAAAGAATTGCCTACTGCGGGTGCTGGGGGTCATATTCCTGCGGCTGCCGGAAGAATAAGAAAAGAAGATAAGAAAAAATTTAAAGAAAATATTATTTCCTTACTTAAAATAAAAAATTAATAAAAAACAAGGGATTAAATTAGATTTTTTTTTAAATTTGAATTAAAGCTATTTTTTTAAATATTCAAATGCGTTTTGAAATACTTTAAATCCTTGACCTTCTTCTGAAATTTTTCCATATTCTGAATTTGGGGCATTAATTCCAAAAAGATTTCTTTCAGGGTGAGGCATTAATCCAAGCACTCTGCCAGTTTCATCACAAATTCCTGCGATGTCATCAATTGAACCGTTTGGGTTTTTTTCATACTTAAAAACTATTTGCTTGTTCTCGTAAAGTTTTTCGATTACTTCTTTATTTGCAATAAATTTTCCTTCCCCATGCGCAATTGGAACGTCCATTTCTTTAATGTCTTTTACAAAAATACTTTTTGTATTTTGCGTTTTTAATTTAACCCACTTACAAGTAAACCCAAGGGGGTCATTTAGAGTTAATGTTGTTTCTTGTTTTTGATAATTTTCATTAAATCCTGGGAGTATTCCTGCTTTTACAAGAACTTGAAATCCATTACAAATTCCAATTACTAAATTTCCTTTTTTAACAAAATCAGGAATGTCTTTATTTAATTTAAATAATAATTTATTTGCAAAAACTTTTCCTGAGCCTAAATAATCTCCTGCACTAAATCCTCCTGGCACTGCAAGTAAATTATACTCTTCTAGTTTTTTATTTCCTGAAATAAGTTCATTAATGTGAACATTATCAATTTCAAATCCTGCTTTTTTTAATGCAAAGCCGGTTTCATAATCGCAATTTGTTCCTGCTGCTCTTAGTATAATTGCTTTCATTTTTCTAATCCTCCTAGTAGTTCCTCTACTGTTGAAATAGTAATCTTTCCAGCTTTCTGTTCTTTTAAAGCTCTGTTAAAGATTGCCATTGCTATTCGAAGTTCGCCTGTATTATTAAAACCGTCTTGGATTATTTTAAATTCTCTAACAGGATTGGTTACTCCTTTTAATTTTTTAGTTCTAAATTCTTTTAATCCTGCCATAAATTTTTTAAAATTCGGTTCTAATTGTGGGTAATCATTAAGAAGCCTAAAAATTCTTGGATGTATTTTATGGTTTGGATTTGGAGCCAGAGGCGCGTCGGTTCTAACCTTAGGCTTTCTTTGTGTTTTATCGGTAAATCTTCTTGCCATAATTTTTTACCACCATAATGTTTTTTTCCAGGCTCTCTTTAATTCATCAATCCCTTCCTGTAAAACCTTATTCCCATCTAATCCATTAACCACAAGGCTTTTGCCGCAGATGTTTCCTATTTCTGCAAAAGCAGTTCCATTCATTGCTTCCTCAAATTCATTTTTCTTTCCTGCTTCAACTTCAACAATAAATCGGGTATTTGATTCTGAAAATAATACTAAATCATTTCTTTTAATTTCTTCGCCAAGAGGAACTTTTTTTAAGAATAATTCTGCACCTTTTCCTGAAGCAAAACACATTTCTGCTAAAGCAACGCCTATTCCTCCTTCACTACAATCATGACAAGCACAAATAATTTTTTCATCAGTTTTTTGGTTTTTCATTAATTTACTTACTTTTGAATATAATTTTTTTGCTTTTTCAAATCTTACTTTTGGAACTTTTCCTTTGTCTGAATTTAAAATTTTTGCATAATGGCTTCCACCAACTTCAGAGTAAGTTTCTCCTATAATGTAAATTAAATTTCCTTCTTTTTTAAACGGCATTGAAACTTTTTTTCTAGAATCTTCAATTACTCCTAATGCAGAAATTAAAAGTGTTCCCGGAATTGATATAGTTCCATTTTCATTTGAATATTCGTTATAAAGACTGTCTTTTCCTGAAATAAAAGGAGTATCAAATGCTTTTGCACAATCATAACATCCTTTACATGCTCTAACAAGTTCGCCTAAAACTTTTTTCTTTTCTGGGTTGCCCCATGAAAAATTATCCAAAATCGCGATTCTTTCAAAATCTGTTCCTACTGCAATAGAATTTCTTATTGCTTCATCAATTACTGAACAAGCCATCCAATAAGAATCTAAATCTGAGTAA
>CAZHFT010000049.1:0-5691 GCA_964531875.1 uncultured archaeon
GATCTATAACCGCCTCTTCTTTTATAAATGTGAAAAAATCTTTCAATGCAAGCGCTAAAGAAATGGAAGCTAATTTTAGAATAATGGACGAACTTGATGTTACTAATAATAGTTGTAGTGAAGGCACATTAAAAAATTTTTTAAATTACTTTAATGACAAATATTCTTTTTTAAATTCTTTAATCGCAAAACGCATTGGTTTTAATCCAAAAACATTTGATAAATTAAAAGCGCTTTCAAAATACGAAGAAGTAGACCTAATTGGAATGGTCAATAAAAAATGGGTTAGTAAAAAAGGCAATATTACAATTGAACTTGATTCGCCCGAAGGAAGATGTATTGCAATTGTTTCAAAAGATGATGCTGAACTTACTCGAGAATCTAACAAAGTTTTAATTGATGATGTTATTGGAATTAAAGCAAAAAAATTTGTCGAGGAAGTGGTAATTATTCAAAGTTTTTTATGGCCGGATTTAATGCTAAAAACACCTAAAAAAATAGAAAAAGATGTTAGCATAATGCTCCTATCTGACCTGCATACAGGAAGTAAACTATTCATGGAAAAAGAATTTGGAAAATTTTTATCATGGATTAATGGAAATGCACCTAGCCAAAAAGAAGCAGAACGACTTGGAAAAATAAAATACATTATTGTTGCCGGAGACAATGTTGACGGAATAGGAATTTATCCTGACCAAATAGACGAACTTGCAATTAAAGATATTTACAAACAATATGACAAATTTACTGAATTAATAAAACAAATCCCTGAGTATATCGAAGTTTTTATTTGCCCTGGACAACACGATGCAGTAAGACGAGCTGACCCTCAACCAGCAATACCAAAAGAATACGTAAAAGAATTAAGCGAATTAAACAATTTTCATTTTATTGGAAGCCCTGGCTGGGTAGATATTGAAGGATTCAAATCTCTTGTTTACCATGGAGCATCTCATCATGATATGTACGCAGCAATGCACTCTCTTGACCCTAAAAAACCAGAACAAGCAATGATTGAACTATTAAGACGAAGAGACATTTCAACAGGATTTGGTTTAAAACAACCTTATGTCCCAGAAAAAAAAGATTTTATGATAATTAGAGAAGAACCTGATTTTTATTTCGCAGGAGACATGCACCACAAAGGATATGCTCAATATAGAGGTTGTACTTGTATGAATTCCGGTTGTTGGCAATTAAGAACGGATTTTCAAATAAAAGAAGGCCATGTTCCCACTCCCGGAATTACTTTAGACATTAATCTTAAAACAAAAAAAATTACGGAAAATACTTTTTACAAAGGGGATTAAATGAAAATTACAGCCGACCCAAAAACAAAAGCATATTATTCTGCATTAGGAAAAAAAGTAAAGATTCAATTTGATTTAGCAAGCAAAGCCAGAGCACTTGGAAAAGATGTTACTTTAGAAGTAGAAAGCCCTCCAACACTTGACCTTGCAGATAGAACCGAAAATATTATTGGCCCCCCAGGAGTAGCAAAACGTTACAGAGAACTTTACAAAGAATTTAAACGAAATAGAACAAAAGCAATTTTTCAATTATTTAAAGAAATAATTGAAGGAGATTTAGGAGACATTCCTGACCCAGAAAAAAGACTTGAACAAGCAGTAAAAACTGGATTGGTTCTTGTTACCGAAGGAGTGGTAGTTGCTCCACTTGACGGAGTGCCTAAAATACAAATAAGCAAAAATCCAGACGGAAGCAAATACGTGAATATTTATTTTGCAGGCCCAATAAGAGCAGCCGGAGGAACCGCAACAGTATTCCCTTTAATTCTTGGAGATTACGCAAGACAATTAATGAAACTTGATGTTTACAAACCAACACAAGATGAAATTGAAAGATATGTTGAAGAAATAAATATTTATGACGAAATAGTAACAAGACAATACAAACTCAAAGATGATGATGTTAGAAAAATTATTCGTGACTGCCCAGTATGCATTAATGGAGAACCAACAGAAGAAAGAGAAGTAACAACTCATGCAGACCTTGAAAGAATACCAACTAATCGAATTAGAGGAGGGATGTGCCTTGTTATTTCTGAAGGGGTTGGATTAAAAGCAATGAAAATAATGAGCCTTGCAAAAATGCTTGGATTAAACTGGGATTGGTTAGAAAACGTAATAAAAATGGGAAAAGGAACAGGAAAAGACAAAGAAATTAAACCAAATTTTAATTATCTCTCTAGATTAGCTGCAGGAAGACCAATTTTTGCTTACCCTTCAACACCAGGGGGATTTAGATTACGATATGGTAGAGCAAGAAATACTTCAGTAATGGCTAAAGGAGTTAATCCAGCAACAATGTTTATACTTGACGATTTCATGGCAGTTGGAACTCAAACAAAAATAGAAAGACCAGGAAAAAGTGCAGAAATGTTTCCAGTAGACACAATAGATGGTCCAATTGTAAAACTAATGAATGATGAAGTAATGCGGATTAATTCCGCTGAAGAAGCAAAAAAAATAAATAGTTCAGTAAAAGAAATCATATTTTTAGGAGACATACTTATTACCCTTGGGGATTTTAGAAAAACAGCTCATCCACTAATTCCTGCAGGGTATTGCGAAGAATGGTGGAAACTTGAATTTGAAAAACTTTCAAAAGAAGAAAAAATTCAAAATTTTGATGTTAAAAGCATGCTTGAAAACCCATATCTTATTGAACAAGATACTGCAATTGAACTTTCAATGCAATTAGGATTACCATTGCACCCAAAATATTTACATTATTACTCTCTTCTTTCAATAGAAGAAACCATAAAACTTATTGAACAAGTTAGAAAAGCAGAAAAAGAATTTTCAGGAAACGAACTAAAAAAATTATTACTTGAAAAAACTGATGAAAATAAAGACGTCTTAGAAAAAATTGGTTTGCCTCACAAAATACAAGAAAATAAATTAATTATAGAAAAAGAATTTGCTTATTCTTTTTTCAAAACATTTGGTGGAACAAGCAATGATGAACCTAATAAAGAACTAAAACCCTGCGAAATGCTTTCGGAATTATCAGGATTAACAATTAAAGACAAAGCTGGTTCTTTTATTGGTTTAAGAATGGGAAGACCTGAAGCCGCAAAACCCAGAAAAATGGTTGGTGACCCAATGGTTTTATTTCCAATTGGAGACTACGGAGGAAACACCAGGTCCATTACAAAAGCAATGGAGAGTAATAAACAACTTGATGCAAACATTGCTTATTTTTTAAATTCAGAAACTAATGAAATTGAAGAAACACAATTTTCACATGATTCTAACAAAAGAAATACCCGAATTAGAAAATGCTTAAAATGTGGAGCCTACTCTCAAAAAGAAACTTGTGAACATTGTTTTAGTGAAACCGAAGCTTACTCTAAAAGAAAAATTGATTTAATTAAAACAGTTGAACAGGCAACAAGAAATTTGAAGATCGCTATGCCTCCATTAGTAAAAGGAGTAAAAGGACTTATTAATGCAGATAAGATTCCTGAACCCCTTGAAAAAGGAATTCTAAGAGCAAGACATGATTTACATATTTTTAGAGATGCGACAATAAGATACGAATTACTAAACGCACCATTGACCCATTTTAAACCAAAAGAAATCGGGCTAAGCGTTGAAAAAGCAATAGAACTCGGGTATACCGAAGATTTTGAAGGAAGAAAACTTGTTAGCCAAGAACAATTATGTGAACTTTTTCCGCAAGACATGATTGTACACGAAGGCGCAGGAGACTTTTATGTCCGAGTAACAAGATTTATTGACGAAGAACTTGAAAGGTTTTATGGAATGGAAAAATTCTTTAACATAAATTCGCCAAAAGAATTAATTGGAGAATTATTTCTTGCATTAGCTCCACACACTTCAGCAGCAGTGGCATGCAGAATAATTGGTTATACAAAAGCAAAACTTAATTTTGCACACCCGTATTTTCACTTAGCAAAAAGACGAAATTGTGATGGAGATCAAGATTCAATAATGTTACTAATGGATGCTTTAATTAATTTTTCAAAAAAATATTTACCATCCTCAAGAGGAGGAAGAATGGATGCTCCACTAGTGTTTACAACAGTAATTAAACCATCAGAAATTGATGATGAAGTATACGAAGTAGAAACTTGTAAAGAATACCCATTAGAACTTTATGAAAAAAGCCTCATTTTTGCAGACCCTGAATTAGATTCAATTCCAATAATAAAAAACAAAATAGGAAAAGATACCCAATACAACGGATTCGGGTTTACTCATTCAACTGAAATATTTGACCTTGGGCCAAAAGCATCAAGCTATGTTACCCTACAATCAATGGAAGACAAAATGAAAGCACAAGCAAAACTTCAAAACAAAATTAGAGCCGTAGATAAAAAAGATGCACTTGAACGAGTTCTAATGAGTCATTTTTTACCAGATATTATTGGAAATGCAAGAGCATTCTCAAGACAAACCATAAGATGTAGTAAATGTAACACCAAATACAGAAGACCCCCACTTGGAGGAAAATGTACTTCCTGCGGAGGAGACCACTTACTTTTAACAATAGCTCAAGGGTCAGTAAAAAAATACTTAAACATAGCAAAAAAATTAATTAGCAAATACGAATTAAGCCCATACTTAAGCCAAAGAATTGGATTAATCGAAAAAGAAATCGATTCAGTATTCAAAAATGACAAAGTGCAACAAAAAAACTTATTTGAGTATATGTGAATTACAAATAAGCAACCCAAATTATTACAATTAACGCAATAATTGCCAATAAAAGAATTTGTACATCAGGATTTTGTAAATCTAATTCAGAAGAATTTGCTTTTCCAGAAACCCCATTAGATAACGAAGAAATAACTCCTGCAGAATACTCAAACCACCCCTTAGGAGTAGCAAGTTCATTAATTGTTTCCTTAGCCAACTCAGAAAATCCCTTCTCCCTATTAGGAACTGAATCAGCATTAATTATTTCCCCAGTAGTAGCATTAACCCTCAAAGAAATAACTCGTTCTTGTAAATCAATATTAATAATCCAAATGGGAACAAAAAATGTTTCTAACCCAGACAAAATTAAATTAGCTCTAGAAATATTTTCTTGCGAAGCAATTTTTATAGGAATAATTTCTCTTGCTTCTTGTTCAGAAAGTTTTGACTCAAGAACTCTAAACTCAATATTTTCATCAACCGAATTAGTTTTAGAAACAGACTCAATCATTTCTAAATCAGAAACTTTTTTTTCAAACTCCCGTGAAAAAGCATTCAATGCATTAGACCCAGAAGAAACAAGTTTAGTTTTTTTATCCTCTTCAAAAATATCATAAGAAAAAAACCAATAAGGAACAAAAATTAAAGTAGAAGTAGAAAACGAAAAATTATTCCAATGTTTTTTTTCAAGAAGAATAGAAACCTTCTCTTGTGCCTGTCCTAATTCTAAAGAAATAGGAAAAGAAGGTTTCTCTAAAAACATTCCTACTTAGCCTCTCTTCTTTTAATTATTTTAACTCTACTAGGAGTAACAAGAATTCTATCCTGAGTAATCCTTGCAAGATCCCCATTGATTTCTTCAACGCCGTCTTTAATTTGACCAACAAGTTCCTTTAGTTTAATTGCATTTCTTTTAGTTAAATCGCCAATATTTAAAAGAACAATATTTCCTTTCTTAGCTTCTTCAACAACAAGTTTAGCATCCTCTTCATTTTGCAAAGAA